>JAIEDW010000360.1 GCA_029067805.1 Lachnospiraceae bacterium | reverse complement strand
AAATTCATCAAAATTCCCGTTGTGCAGTTAAAGAATACCAGCAGAAAACATGCTGCGGACATCATCATTCCAAACGGGGTTTTCTGGTGCTTTACGATATTCAAGGCACGATATGCAAGCAGGACAAATGCGACAATGATTGCAATACCTGCTATGATTCCGTACATTGCGATTGACTGCGTCAGAATTAAAAAGGTATCATTATGCACAAGTCCTTTTTCTAAAACGGTTTCCGCATTTGTTCCTATGATTTGGGCATTGGTGAGGACATGGCGTACAAGAGTTAGTTGAAAATTTGCCGTTTCCGGATAATGATTCTGTTCCAAAAAGGCAAGCAGTCTTATTCTTTGATAGTCATATGCAAAAAATGCAATATACAGAATGAACACTGATATCATAACTGCTGTGATCGCAATAAATGCGGCGATTCGTTTTCTGTTCACTTCAAACCAGCCTTTCAAAATAGCGTACAGCAGTAAAAATGTACATATCGCTCCTATACTGAATCCGACAAAAACGCTTGTCGCGAACCATTGCGACAGAAACGCTGTCAGAATGATAAAAAACAATGACTTGATGATACTGCTTAGACATTTTCCGCGGTATCTGTATAAAATTCCCGCATAACCGGGCACATACAAATATACCAAACTTCTGAGCGCGGGAATATGGGCGTTTATCATTGTGCCTGTCTTTCTGTACACACAAAAAAGGATACTCATTACAATATAAATTGGCAGTGCGTATTTTCCAATAAACGTGTAATCGGCAAAATAAATCAAAAGAATGATGCCAATTCCTATAAATGTGTACAGACATTGGCGCGCAAGCTGTTCTTGGCTTTGTCCAAGGGCGCCTGTGACATACATGAGAAATATGCCAGCTAAGCTGAAAAAAACTGTCATAAGGAACAGCCGCCAATCAAACTGTGGGCGGTGGACACGGTCAAGCGCAACACCTGCTTCGACGGGATCTCCCATCTCGCGCACTGCCATTTCGACTGCTTTGTTATGTTCCATTCCACTTTGCTCATATGCTTGTGTCTGGTCAAAAATATGATTTCTGATTTCCTGTGCCACTCCCTGTCTTGCCTGTTTAAAACGAATTTGCTCTGTGAGAGTGGTGATATATTCTTCTATGTTCATTTTATTCCTCCCCTTTATCTACAACTTTCAATCTCACGCTTCCTCCTTTATGACATACAAAGTACATTGAGTACAGCTGTCTGATACTCATTCCATTCTTCTTTTTTGGATTTGAGGTATTTTTTTCCGTTTTTTGTGATGCTGTAATATTTGCGCACTTTTCCGTTTACCTCATCCTCGTAGGAAGTAAGGTAGTCTTTTTCCTCCAAAGAATGTAAGAGCGGATAAAGCGTTCCCGCTTTTAAGGTGAAAACATTGTTAGATTTTTTTTCAAGATTTTCTATCATCTCGTAGCCGTACATATCTTTATCCTCCAAAAGACGAAGGATTAGCATAGAGGTGCTGCCGGAGATGAGGGATTTGTCAATTGCCATTGTAATTACTCCTTTCATTGGTTGATATATAGATTATCTATATATTGGATTATATATCGACAATCTATATATGTCAAGCAGAAATTTTGCATAAATTTATTTAACACAAACTTAATGATAACATAAGAAAAACAAGCCGCTACGCCATAAGACGTAAGTAGCTTGTTAATTATCTGTATAAAAAGAAATGTATTTTTATTTAGAATATAAAATTTCAATATCACCATCCACGAATCCCACGCCTACACCGGCATATGATTTGAGAAGGTCTGCATATAATCCGTTCTCTAAGTATTGTTTTAATGCAGCAACGGCTTCATCCAATATTTCATCCCATTCCGCGTCTTTTTCCCAAGAAAGCGGTTCTTCTCTTGTGTCAAAATCCGTTATTTCATCACATGCCCAGTCAGAATCATCAAGGTCAAATCGCTGCGTCCCCACCAATTCCATTGACCAAGTATTGTCTTCGTCCTCATAAAGATTAAAGCAAAATGCAGCCGTCTCAGACGGTATTTCCTGTTCTAAAACATGGTTTAGCCATTCTTCGATTTTGTCGTACATTGTGGTTCTCCTTTTCGAGACGCTATCTTTTGACCATATAGATTTCCTTGTCATTTTTATCAATCTCAAAAGCTTCGGAAGATATTCTAATAAGTTTTGTTCCGATTGGCATATCAATATATTTGAAAATATCCGAATCTAATTGCTGCCATACATTTCCTACTCTTATTAACTCTATATTTTTAACATCTGACAAATATTTATCATTTTCATTTCCCGCAAAAAATGACCAGCCGCTATCTTGTTCATTATACGGTTTATTTCTTTCCATATAGCCAACTTTCCAGCCTTCTTCTGTTATTTTTTTGGAAACATATGATGTTAAGTTTAATATAATCTTTTTATTTTTTATAGCATCATAATTCTTTTTATTTTCTTTAAATTCATTTATCTTTTCATCATTGACCTCAATATCCGTATTGATGCTTTCAATACCTGCGCCCCAGATATTTTTTTCATCTGCCTCGTTTTTTAATATTACAGCCAATTCAAACAGCTCTGTTTCGTTTGCATCTAAATTAGCATTCACTTCTTTAACCAACTTTTTCCCTTTTTCATCGTAAAGATATACTACTACTCCCCCATCATTATAAAGTAATAATTTAACTGCGCCCAAATTAGCCTCATCATTATAAAATACCATAAACGGCGGTATCTTGTCATTAACGTACCAATCAAATTCCGTACCGTCTTTTCCATTCATGTAGTATATTTCCCCATCATTTTCCAAATCACTCATTTTTACATGAGGCAAATATAATTCCATGTTACTGTGAATAATTTTTTTAATTTGATTTAATATGCGGTTCATGCTCTCACCTCTACAAAAATCAATTGTTGACTTGATTATATCACTTCGAAACTTTACTTACCACAAAAATATAGGGCTATGCCTTCTCAAAATAAGCATGAATCTGTTCCATCCGCGCCGACTGATCCACATGGAACGGGCAGCGGTTATTGCAGTGTCCGCACTTGATGCACTGGTCTGCCTTCTTCTCCAGTTTATGATAATGGTCACGCGCTAAAATATCTCCTGCTTTAGAAAGGTCATAATATTTATTGATCAATCCGACGTTTAATCCCACAGGGCATGGCGCACAGTGATTACAATAAACGCAATTCCCTTCTGCATCCTGCGGCGCAAACGTTCCGATAACGGAATAATCTTTTTCCTCCTGTTCTGCATCACAGAATCCGAGAATCCGCTGCAAATCCTCTTTTCCCCGAATGCCGCAAAGCGCAGTCATTACCGCGGGTTTATCCAACGCGTACTGAATACACTGATATTCCGTCAAAGCCTTCTGAAACGGCGATGTTTCGGCATTTAAAAGCTGCCCGCCGCTAAAGGGTTTCATTACGGAAATGCCGACTCCTTCCGCCTCACAGCGGCGATACAGATCCATTCTCTCACGCACACTTCCAACAGCAAAATTATCTGTCGAATAATCGACCTCATTACCGCCAGTATAATCATAAGAAGGATTAATACTAAACATAAGCATATCCAAAACGCCCATATCCAGAACTTTGTTCACAATATTTGGCGTGTGGGATGACAGACCGATATGCCTCACGACGCCTTGCGCTATTAATTTTTCTATGTAACGGATTACACCTGCTTTTTCAATCTGATCTAAATCCGCAATATCATCAATGCAATGAATAAATCCAAAATCAATATAATCCGTCTGTAATGCCTTTAACTGCCAGTCAATGGAACGCTTAATCGTATCCAAATCTGTTGTCCAGCCATAGGTACCCGTCTCATAATTTGCGCCGAAATGAATCTGAAAATACACATTCTTTCGCCATTGTGCAAGCGCACGGCCATACGCCGCAAACGGTTTAGCTTCTGAGGAAGCCATATCAAAATAATTAATTCCGTTTTCCACTGCCAAGCGGATTGTTTCTTCTATTTCTTTCTCGTCAGACGCTTGAATCGAGCTTGCGCCAATTCCCAAGACACTGATTTGTTCCCCTCCGTGAGGTAATACGCGATATTTCATAGTCACTTCTCCTTATTTTCACCTTAAATCACTTGAAACGATTTCCACTTTCCGGACTTTTGCCGTCCTATGAAAATAACTGCGCGGATAATCCAGTCGCAAACCATTGCAATGGCAATGCCGATTACTCCCATATGGAATGTAATTCCCAAAAGATACGATAAAACCAGTCGTCCGAAAATTGTGGACGCAATCGAAACATACATTGTAAATTTTACATCACCTGCTGCCCGCAGTCCGTTGCTGAGCGCACCCGAAAACGGAAATGCTGCTGCATTAAATACATTATGAATCAGTACAAGCCAGATTACAAGTCTTTTTGTTTCGGGCGATAACGCATAAAATTGCATGATAAACGGCGTCAACAGGAAAATCAAAGCATTCCATACCGTTGAAAGCAAAAGTGTTATTTTCGTGAGCTTTCTAAAATAATAATCCGCCGCTTCCACATCTCCATTTCCCATGCACTGTCCAATTACTGTGATAAACGCAGGTCCCATTGATACGCCTGCCAGTGCCGCCATCGACCAGATGCTTTGCGCTACGCCGTTTGCGGCAATCTGATACGTTCCAAAAAGCGCTACGATACTGGTAAGCGCTACCTTCACTAGCTGGAAAATCCCGTTCTCAATCCCATTTGGAACGGCAACCTTTAGAATACGCTTCATCAAATCCCAATTCCAACGGCATATCCACTTGGCACGATACACCACCTCATTTTTCTTCCGAAAACAAAGCGCTGTAATCACCACAGCGGAAAAAGTCCGGGCTATCAAAGACGGCCATGCCACGCCTGCGACACCCGCACGAAGAACAAACACGCCGATAATATTGCCGACCACATTGATGATGTTAGACACGACTGACAAATACATCGTCACACTCGTCTTTCCAAGACTGCGGTAAACGGCAGCGCCCGCATTATAAACGGCAAGTGCGGGATACGAATACGCGGAAATTTTCAGATACGTGATGCACGCCTGCATAACGGAATCCTCTACCTTGCCAAACATCAGCTGAAGCATTCCCCGATTCCCAATCAGCACCAATGCTGCAATAAATACAGAAAATACAGTAGAAAAAAGGAGAAGCTGGCTTGCGGTTTCTCCCGCGCAGTCGTTCTCGTTTCTGCCAATATATTGACTGATTACAACCGCACCACCGGAAGCCAGCGCTGTGAAAAGATAGATAAAAATCGTATTAAACTGATTGACCAGTGATACGCCCGACACTGCTGATTCTCCCGCATAGCTTACCACCAGCGTGTCTGCCATTCCGACAAGCATTACTAATAATTGTTCCAAAAATAACGGGACAATCATCGCCTTTAACTCTTTATTTGAAAACAACGCTGCCTGCTGTTTCATACTCGCTCGCCCTTTTCTATACTCGTCTTTTTCTTCGAATCCTTTTACAGGCTTTCTATATCATCCGGATAGTGAACGTCCCACTCTTTGCGGAATCCATCCATCAACCGCATTACTTCCAACGTATCTTTATGCTTCATGGATGGACATTCTTTTTCGCCTTTTCTGATGCATTCGATCGTTTCTTGTATTTCATATTCATATCCGCTGATTTGTTTCGGCACGGAAACTGTTTGTATCAATTCCCGGCTCCGGTTGTATACTTTCACTTCCTGCGGATTGTTTACATTTTCAACTACCATCCATCCCTCGGAACCATAGAAAATACCCTGTCTGTCCGATAAACCGTACATTCCGGAAGTCAGAACTGCCATCCTATTATCTTCATAAGACAGCGTAATCGCGTTCTGTCCATCAACTCCGGTTTCTGTCAAAATGGCTGTCGACTGCGTTTTCGCGATTTTATTTCCAAAGTGCATCAATGCAAAATTCAACGGATAAATTCCTACATCCAGCAATGCTCCGCCTGCAAGCTCCGGCTTAACCAGACGCTCTTTACTCACAATGGGATAATCCAGATTTGCCGTCAATTTCATTACATCTCCGATAACGCCGTCCGCAAGCATATCGTTGATAATTTTGACAGATGGCATATAGCGTGTCCAAATTGCCTCCGTTACCAGAACGCCTTTTTCTTCCGCCAGCCGGAAAATCTCTTCTGCCTGTTTTTCATTCACTGTAAAAGATTTCTCGCAAAGCACATGTTTTCCGGCTTCAATACACATTTTCATATGGCGGTAATGATGGGAATGCGGCGTTGCTACATAAACCAGCTCCACTTCCTCATCCGCTAACATTTCCTCATAAGAACCATATGCTTTTTTGAAACCGTACTTCTTTGCAAAACTTTCCGCTTTTTCCGGACTTCTCGATGCAACAGCATAGCAATCCACTTCCTCCATTTGCCGCATCGTAGACGCCAACGTACCTGCAATATTACCTGCTCCCAATATTCCTATTTTCATATCTGTTTCCCTCCTGTGCATGATATCTTATACGCAACTGTTTTAGCATCTATTTATTTCTTTAAATATTGTAACGCTTTCAGCCAAGTTTGCAAATCATCTTGTGAAAAATTGTATTATCTTGATACACATATTGCGATCATTCTCCAAGATTCAATCCAAGGCTTTTCACCCATTCCATGATCGTATTTTGTGATGCGCCGCCGGAAAACCGTTTGCCGGGAATCCAGACTGCATTGTTTGCAAGGGGCTGCAGATTTGTTGCGCTGGATCCTACACCGCTGCTTGCTGAGGTACAGAAGGGCACGATTGTTTTACCGGAAAAATCATAGCTCTCCATAAAAGTGTATATAATCTTCGGCGCCTGACCCCACCAAATGGGATAACCGATAAATACGATATCATACTGTTCCATATTTTCCACGGAACCGGAAATTGCCGGACGGCAACTTGGATCATTCATTTCCTTGTTGGCGCGGCTGTCTGAATTATTATAATTAAGGTCTGCGCTTGTATAAGGAACTTCCGGCACAATCTCATAAAGATCTGCTTTTATTCCGTTGGCGATTTTTTTTGCCACACCCTCTGTATTATTTGTTGCCGAAAAATAAGCTACAAGAACTTTAACGTCCTCTGTATTCGGGTTCAATTCTACGCTGCTCAAATCAAATGTATAGGTGCTTTCTTTGTATGTCTGCCCTGCTCCGTCATAATCCAGCGTCAGTGTCATATTTGCTGCTGTCACCGCATCTGCATCTGCTACCTTTACCAAGGTATCCAGATATATGTCTGTCCCTTCCATCGTCAGGTCTGCGCTTGTTAAAGTTTTGTCATTTAATACTTTCAGTGTTCCTGTCATGGAAGCATACGTTGCATTTTCCTCAAGCATCGGCAGCTTTATCCTTGCAAGCAGATAATAGCCGTTCTGGTCCTTTTCATCTTTACTAAAACCTGTGAAGCCTTCTACCTTTCTGAGACTTCCCTTTACCGTGATCTTGTTGCTGCTGGAAACCATCTCATATGTTGGAGAAACATCTGTAAAGCTTTCCGGTTTACCGGTCCATATGTCCGGCGGAAGGATTTTATCATACTCCGCTTGGTCTGCTGCTGCCAACACACCCTCAATTCTTGACAGGCGTTGTTCCTGTGGCGTTTTTTCGGGTTCTGCCCTGTTACCGCTTACTTTGGTTGTGACAGTGACTGGTACTGCCGTTGCCACAAACCGACTGCCCGTCATCTTTCCTACGGTCATCTGCAACTTGTAGGAACCCTTTGCAGGCTGTTCCGCCTTCACAAACGGTATGCGGAAAGTATTGTCCTCTGATTCAACCTCGTATACTTTGAACGCCTTATCGCTCCCGTACGGGTCCAAACCCAGCGCGCTTGCAAATGCACGATACTTACTCTGTGCATTTCTGTTTTTGCAGCTCTTGATGTAATCCGCGGGCAGCAGTTCCACACGCACGTGTGTGTAATCTGTCACTGCTTTACCTTTTACTGTGATCACGTAATCCGGTCCGGCATTTGAGGCGGGACTGGTTTTCTGTTTTATTGTCGGACTCTTTCCTACAGCCGCTGTCTTTTCCAGATTTTTGACTTCATATGTGGTCACTTTTCCTGTCGTGCAGTCTGTCAAGGTAACTGTTCCCGAAGCAGTTTTGAGTGTCGCATATACAGCAATGCTGTCTTTGGATATTACCTCGGACACCTTCTTTAAATTCTTCAGCTTTATGTTATAGCTTGCCGGACTTCCCACAGGATTACCGTTCTTCATAAGCTCCATTTTTATGAGCGTCGATGCACTTCCGTTGAATTCCAGCGTTTTTCCGTCATTTTTGAGCTCGGACCTGTTTGTTCCCGTTACGCCTAATGCAAGGCTCAAATCCTGTTCTCCAGCTGCCGCGCTTTGTACTATGATCTGACCTTTCAGCGACTGCTCCTTTTTCCCGTTCACCAAAGTTGCAGTCAGTTTTACGGTC
Source organism: Lachnospiraceae bacterium (assembly GCA_029067805.1). Classification (GTDB taxonomy): domain Bacteria; phylum Bacillota; class Clostridia; order Lachnospirales; family Lachnospiraceae; genus COE1. Next base: position 10,237 of record JAIEDW010000360.1, on the reverse strand, counting down.
AGTGATTTTCCGGCTGCAATCGGCTTTGTGAGAACACACGCCACGCTTGTGTCCGCTCCAATCTGAAATGCCTTGTTGTTTGCCTTGATCACATAATTTTCTGCACTTATAAAGCTTCCGTCTGCTTTTTTGATTTTTATATATGCATTTGACCCGTCCAGATCACGCATATCCGCCGTTTTTCCGTTTTGATGAAGGAGTTTTGCTTTTGCGGGATCCAGATCGTCTACCAGTACAATCTCACAACCCGCAAGACTTTCCAGGCTTTGGTCATTTGCAGACACTACTTCCACAGTTTCTGAGGTAACACTTATCGGATTTCCCTCTGCGTCTGTATATTTGCTGTCCGTTGTTGTGGCTTTTATCCGAAATGTTCCGTTATCATCCGCATTGACTGTTATCGTTCCATTTTGCGGGTTGACCTTCAGGCTTGAAGGCAATGATGCATTTTCTACACTGACAATCTCCCACTTCATTTTTTTATTTTTTGGCGTTGTGGCTTTATTATTTCCCGTCGAATCTCCATTGATTTCGAGTATCGGCTTGATGCTTACTTTCTTTTCACTAGATACAACGGACGGGATACCCTTGATCTTCAGGCTTTCAATTCCTTTTTCCACAATAGCAAAGGTTGCTGTATCGCTTTTTCCACTAGTAGTCATTGTAATGGTATAGGTTCCTGTCGGCGCTTCTGCTTTGACATTTCCTACCAGTTGATACTGTGTTGCTGCATTTCCCTCTTTGTTTTCGGCAATAAGATTTAAGTTCTTGAAATAGGTATTTGCGTTTCCATCGGCTCCGGTAATGCTTGGATTCAGGATTTTAACATAATCTTCGTTATTGCTATTGTGCAGTTCCTTCGGCAGTGTCAGGTGTGCAAGAACCGCCCCGAATTTTCCGCTTGTAATATCGGTGCTGCCGTTCTGAAGCGCAAATTCTCTTTCATTGTTCGTCGTATTATCAAGAGGTTCTTCGTCGTCATTTAACAGCATTGCATAAGCAGTTTCCTCCGTTTCAGACAGTGATTCTTCCTCTGTAGTTTCCGTCTGTATTTCTTTCAGCTCTTCTTTTGTGTTTTCTGTCTGTAATCCTTCGGATACTTCTTCCTCTGTGCTTTCTGTATGTAATTCTTCCTGTACTTCCTCCGCTGTTGCTTCTGTCTGTGGTTCTTCCAGTTCTTCTTTTTCTGTAGTTTCCATCTGTATTTCTTTCAGTTCTTCTTTTGTGTTTTCTGTCTGTGGTTCCTCTTGTTGTTTTGTTTCTATTGTTTCAAGCTGCGTTCCTTCCTGAACTTCCATTTCTGCCGTTTCGTCAAAGTCACTTTCTATTTCCTGAATATCATTTTGATTTTCATCGTCATTATCTGTTTCGTCTTCTGTTAAGATTTCTTTTTCTTCCTCTGTTTTTACAGACTCCCGTTGTTCTTCTGCTACCGATGATTCTATATGCTCTATCGTTTCCTCCGATACGATGCTTTCCGCTGCCACCCCGTCCAGTTGTACACCTGATGTCAGCAACACCGCTGCCAGCAACAATGCTATCATTTGCTTCATTTTATTTTTTGTTTTCATAAATATTCCCTTTCCTAATCAGACTCTGTTTTATTCCTTAGAAATCAAGTCCCAAACCGTTTGCCCATTCAACTAATTCGTCACCGGAAACGCTTCCTGAAAACCGGCTGCCGTCAAGCCATGTAGCTCCACTTGTCGCCGAGTGGAGATTTGTCGCGCTGCTGCCCATTCCGCTGCCGCCCGAGGTACAAAACGGGATTATTGTTTTGTCGTTAAAGTCATACGTTTCGACAAAGGTATTGATGATTCTCGGCGCTTCTCCCCACCATATGGGGTATCCAAGAAAAACAACATCATACTGCTCCATGTTCTCCACGGAACCGGAAATTGCCGGGCGGGCATTCGGATCATTCATTTCAATTGTTGTGCGGCTGTTATCATCATGATAATTTAAGTCCGCATCCGTATATGGCGTTTCCGGCACAATCTCATAAAGGTCCGCACCAAGTCCGCCTGCGAGGTTTTCCGCTACATCTTTCGTAGTGTTTGTTGCGGAGAAATATGCCACGAGAACCTTTGCTCTGTCTGTGTCATTGTCCGTGCCAAAAGCATTTTCCTCAGCGCCTTCGGAATTGTCCGCTGTATTATCCTGTTTTTCCGTAGCTTCATCAGCTATTGTCGTTTCAATCTGTTCTTTCGTAGTTTTATCAGCTATCGTCGTTTCCGCGGGTGTATTTAAGCGCGTATCCGAAACACCTGTATTTGACGGCTGACTGTTTTTAGCGCAGGCAGCAAGTGTCACCGCCATAAGAAATGTAAGAACTATTGCTGTAACCTTTTTCATTTTAAATCCTCCTTAAGATTATTTATTGTTTTAGTGTAAAAATCTACGCTTTTTATGCGTGTTTTTTCATGTTACAAATTATATAGTCAATCTCATCAAGGGATTGCTGCTTGCCATGAATTTCATCTAATAGCTTGAACCGATATTTCCGCAAGAATTTTATCTGCTCCTCCTCATTACCACAATGTGATATCGCATCAATTTCTTCCTCATTTAGACCGGCTTTCATCAGTGTATAAGGATCTGGTTTCATGAAACGGCTTCTCCCTTCTAAAAGAAAAATGTAAGTGTAGTTTGTGGAATCTCTTTGTTCCAACGCTACACTTACATTATATCAACGCTGTGAAATATATCAAATAATTGGTTTTTATGCCTTATCCATGCCTAAAAAGCATTTTGCATACTCAATAAATTTTGATGCCACCAAGCTAAACGGCTGTCCTCGTTTCCATGCCAGAACGCTCGTTGCCGTGAGTTCCGGATACAACGGACGATAAGCAATTTTGGAGGAATCCCAAAACGGAACGGCACCCTCAATTACCAGAGAATACGCCAATCCCTGATTTACCATAATCGCACTGTTGGTGCTTAGATTGCTGGTGAATAATACATTCAGATTTTTATAATAATCACCAAACCAGCTTGCCAGTTCACTCTGTACCTGCATACGCCGCGGAAGAATCAAGGGCAGTTTTGCCAAGTCGCCTGCCGTAATTACTTCTTTTGCAGCAAGCGGAGAATCCGGCGGCATCAAAACAACCCATCTTTCTTTCATGTCAAAACGGACAAAATCATATTTTTCCATGTCAACGGGTTCCAACAGCAAACCAAGGTCGAGCAGTCCTTTATCCATTTGATCCTTTACCAAATCAGCGGTTGCCGTAAAAATGTCAAAATTGACACGCGGATATTTTTGGTGAAATGTTTGAAATAACTCTGGGAGAAGCTGTACAGACGCAATTTCACCACAGCCAATCGAAATTCTGCCTTCCACTTGTTCTTCCTGCTCAATCAATTCTTTTTCCGTTTTATCAACAAGCTGCAAAATTTCTTCTGCGCGGCGGCGGAGCAAAATGCCTTCGTTTGTCAATTTGATCTTTCGGGTTCCCCTATCGAACAGCCTCACACCGATTTCCTCTTCCATCTGTGCAAGCTGGCGGGATAATGTCGGCTGAGTAATATGTAAAACCTCCGAAGCTTTTGTGATGCTCTCTTCCCTGACGACGGTCAGAAAATATCGAAGAACTCTGATTTCCATAAATATTTCCTCTAAAATTTATTATAACACTGATCATTGCCTTCACAAACATTATACATTACCCATGCCTATAAGGCAAATTTTGTTGAATTTATGCCTATTTTTTATCCTATCAAATGAACTATGTCCATTTCCGTGGCATTACACAAACTGATATATAACGACCTGTTTCGCATGAAAATCATTTCCTTCATAGCCACCAGTCAACTTAATAGAAGTCTGCTCTTTTAAATCAGAAAATGCACCTTGTCGTTTTTCAATATCGGAATCTCCATTCACTCCACCATTTCTGACAGTCCATACCTCATATTCTGTTTCCTCAGAAAAGTATACGGTAATTAATACTTTCTCTGAATCTCCATAGGAAACAGCCATATTCTCTGATAGATTAAATGTTTTATTGATTACCACACTGTTATTGCCAATGCTTTCTATACTGCCCTCTAATTCAGAATCTGACTGCGCTTGTGTATTGTCTGCCTGTGGCGGGATAATATCCGGGTGTAATTGTTCATTCTGGGCTTGTGGTTGTGTATCATTCAAAGGTAATTGCGCATGATCTGCTTGTGACTGGATATTGTCCGATTGCAAAACGGTATTTTCTTCTTTGTTAATTTCATCATTGAAATTAATTGTATCTGCTGCCGGATTATTAGAATTCGCCTCCGAACTGCCACAGCTTGTTATTGTTAATAATAATGCCGTACAAAGATATGCTGCTATTCTTTTGTTTTTCATTGTTTTTTCCTTCTTCCACAATTTTTCCAAAAGCATAACATATGAATCTCTAAAGAATCTTTAAAGAACTTTTAACCTTATCCCTCAATATAACTTTTAATTTTTTTGCCTCTCTTTATTTTAAAAGTCGAAGCCCACAATTGTTTGATAAGCAAGAGCTAGGTTCAGCATTTCCTTTAATCTTATAAGGTCTTCATTTTTATTATCATTGATTAATTGTGTTACAACCTCTAAAGCTATTGGAATTTTATCTAATTCTAATACTTCTTCTTCGTATTCATCAATAATAATATCACACCTATCATTTATAATATCAAAAACGCGTGTTTCATGCAATTTACTATATTGTTCTTCTGATAATATCATGTCTTCCATTTGTTCTTCTGTTTCAATTCCATAATCATAATCTTCCATTGCCTTTTTATTCTTAGGCACTCTAATATACTTTTCTCTTTCCATTAATATAGTTCTCCTTTTAAAAAAATTTAATAGTCGATATTTCCAAAAATATATTAAGATAAAACCTAAAATTCTAAACTATCTGCATGAAGAAGAAAATATTTCACCCCCATAATTACAAACCCTTCGTCGTTTCTCCAAGGCTTTGTTGTTCCATTTACAATAACAATCTTCTTAAATGAATCCGGAATAATTCTCAATGAATAAAACTCCTGTTTTTGTTTTTCTTCCGAAGTCATATCATAAGCAACTTGAATATAATATCGTTGACTGCCTTGATTTGCTACAAAGTCAACTTCTAACTGTTTATGAACTTTTTTGCCTTCCTTATTTTTGGCATACGTATCTACAATTCCGACATCTACATTATAGCCGTGCACGAGTAACTCATTATAAACAATATTTTCCATAATATGTGTAGGTTCCTGCTGCCTAAAATTTAATCTGGCATTTCTAAGTCCCACGTCCATAAAATAGTATTTTAGATTTGCGCCTATATACTTTCTTCCCTTAATGTCATATCGATTCGCTTTAGAAATTAAAAACGCTTGCGCCAAATAGTCAATATGATTCGATATCGTCTTATTACTGTAACTGCTTCCTCGTTCACTGGAAAATGTATTCGCAATTTTGGTCGGATTCGTAGGCGCCCCTATGGCAGACGCAAGAATATCTACTAACGTTCCAATCTCATCAACATTTTGAATTTTATTTCGTTCTACTACGTCTTTGATATAGACATTCGCAAAAATATTTTTCAAGTATTCTGCTTTTTGACGCTCGGTGGAAAATTGTGCAACCTGCGGAAGCCCGCCATATATCATATATTCGTTCCACGCATCATCATAATCTCCATCATAAACAGAATAAAACTCTGCAAAAGATAATGGATAGATCCTGATTTCATCACCTCTGCCTCGAAATTCCGTTACAATATCGCTTGACAAAAATTTAGAGTTGCTGCCCGTTACATATACATCAATGTTGCTGATACGAAGCAGACTGTTAAGCACTTCTTCAAATCGCGGCATAAACTGTACTTCGTCCAAAAGCAGATAATATTTATGTTCATCCTTCATTGCAGCTTTAATATATTGATAACACTTTTTGGGATCTCTCAGTTCCTCATTTTCAATACCGTCCAGCGCAATCTCAATAATGTGCTCCTTATCCACGCCACTTTCTAACAAATATTTTTTAAACAATACAGACAACAGAAAAGACTTTCCACTTCTTCTGATTCCGGTAATTATTTTTATCATTCCATTATCTTTTCGTATTTTTAACTGCTCAAGATATAAATCTCTTTTAATTTCCACAATATTACTCCTTGTTTTTGTGTATTTCACATTTTTTAGTAATTACATTTTAACATCTTAATCCTTTCTGTTCAATACCCATTACTATTTTTTGTGACTTTATACCTTTTTATGCAGTGGTTAGGCAGACATTCTTATAAGTACATAAAGATGGCAAACAAATTGGAGAACAAAGCGTGACTATTCTATAAAACCAAAGGAAGTTTAAGTGAATTTTAATGGAATTGTGCATGTGCGTGTGATATAATGGCGCAAGATATCATATTCCCCCGAATAGGGGACATTTACGTTTACAAGCAAAAGGAGGGACTCTTATATGAAATACAGAGCACTTGGAAAAACGGGACTAAATGTCAGCGAGATTGGTCTTGGCGCGGAATGGCTGGAACGGCACAATGCTGCGGTAGTGAAAGAAGTCATTGACCATTGTGCGCAGGCAGGAATCAATATTTTGGACTGCTGGATGTCGGAGCCAAATGTGCGTTCCAATATTGGCGCGGCATTGGAAGGGCAGCGGGAACGCTGGATTATTCAGGGACATATCGGCTCCACATGGCAGAATGGTCAGTATGTGCGCACTCGCGAACTTGGAAAAGTGCAGGAAGCATTTCAGGATTTACTAAACCGCTTGCGCACAGACTACATAGATTTAGGAATGATTCACTTTGTAGATGAAGTTGCGGAATATCACAAAATTATGGACGGCGAATTTATTACCTATGTCAAAGACTTAAAACAAAAAGGAATTATCCGCCACATCGGAATGAGCACTCACAATCCAGATGTTGCAAAGATAGCTGCACAGAGTGGCATCGTGGAAATGCTTTTATTTTCTGTCAATCCCGCTTTTGATATGCTACCCGCAAGCGAAGATTTAAATGAGTACTTTAAAGACGAATATGCTGAAAATATTGGCGGAATTGCACCGGAACGTGCAGAATTATATCAGCTCTGCGAGCAGAACGACATAGGGATCACTGTGATGAAAGGCTATGCCGGCGGAAGACTGTTCTCCGCGGAAACTTCTCCTTTTGGTGTGGCACTGACGCCGATTCAATGTCTGCATTATGCCCTGACCAGACCCGCCGTTGCTAGTGTTATGGTCGGATATGATACGACGGATCATGTAGATGCAGCTGTTGCCTATGAAACGGCATCCGAGGAAGAAAAAGACTATGCCAGTGTTCTTGCAAGCGCACCGCGCCATGCCTATGTAGGACAATGTACTTACTGTGGACATTGCGCTCCCTGTCCGTCGGGAATTGATATTGCGATGGTCAATAAGTTGTATGATCTGGCAAAAATGCAAGATACTGTACCGCCAACGGTTCGCGCCCATTATGAAGGACTTTCGGCACATGCAGCGGACTGTATCAAATGCGGCGGCTGTGAATCACGTTGTCCATTCGGTGTACATGTTATAGAGCGAATGACGGCTGCGACGGAATTGTTTTGATTTAAAAAAATCTGTATGAATGTTGTTCCATACAAAACATGTGATACATTCATACAGATTTCCTTTTTCACGGATTTTATGAATATAAACAAATTTTTTTACATTTTGTCAAGAATCACTTGCATCAGAAATCGCATCATTTAACGCTGAAAAGAACTTCTCGGTACCCCTATAGTAAAAGGTTAAGTCATCTTCCGATACCATACCATGAACCGTATTTTCATCTACAACCACTTTCACAATATCCGAATCTTCATATGTCATATATGTCAAAACCTTTTCGTAAGCGTCCCCATCCTCTGTCTGTATGACTGTTTGCGTTTTTTCCTGATACACATTTATGATATATTGTGGTGTCAATCCCTCCTCGGAATAGAAGAGCGCAGTGTTCCATTTCCCATCTTCATCGTCAAAAAAACGAACCATTTCTTTATTTGATAATTCCTCTAATGTTACGATATTTGTACCGTCCACATCTTGAATTTCGATACGGTATAATTTTTCAAATTTATCTTCGTTTGCCTCTACCCTAAACCCACAGCCTGTTAATGTACAGATAGTGATGAATACTAAAAATAAATACACTTTTTTCATTTCTTATCCTTTCCTTTCCGATACTCTTCATTCATTGTCAACACTTTGTATGCGCGCCATATTCCCCATGCGCAGACAGCAATATATCCCCCGATTCCTGTCAAAACATCTCCCAGCGCAGACCATATATACATATATTGTCTATTTGGGAAAAGAACCTCGCCAAGCTCTGGAAAAAGCATACAGCCTGTCAGCAAAATAAATACACCACTGATCAGCATGATTTGAATTTTTGTCTTATTTTCCGAAAAATCAACGCGTAGTTGTTTTAACACTGTATCATCAAATACCAACGTTTTTTTCCATATTTTTTTATAGGGATTATTTGACATCTTAATATTGATAACCAAAATAATCACAACCATGATTAGAAACGTGCTAAGAAGATCACTTATCCCGCCGTATTCGTTATAATACACTTCTACAAAAGAAAGCGCACTGGATATAAATACAAGCAAAACGCATATGCCGATTTTCTTGTATTTTGCTCTTTGATAGGATAAAAAGCCCTCCGCCAGTTCATGGCTGACATACCAGCCTTTTGTTGAAATATCCTCGTTGGACGGTTCTTGCTCCTGTTCGTTTCCGACCAGATAATCCAAGCTCACCTGATAAATTTGACTCAAGCGAATCATTTTCTCCATTTCCGGATAGCCGCTGTCGTTTTCCCATTTACTGACCGCCTGTCTTGATACTCCCAACTGCTCTGCCAGCTCCTCCTGAGATAAGCCCGCCTCTTTTCTTGCGTTTTGTAATCTTTGACCTAAGGTCATATGTAATCTCCTCCTTTCGAAGATGAGCATACGGTATTTGTCTTATAACGTCTATCAAAATACGGTTGCACCTTCGCAATTTGAAGTTGCAACCGCTAAAATACTGACTTTTGTCGTAAAATATTCTAAAGTACATATTCGTATTGAAATATGATAATTTGTTTCTCTAACAGAATACCACAATCACAGACATATTTCTATAAAACAATATTTTTATTTTGCAGAAAAATAAGGAACCTTAATGTGGATTATATCTTGTCGTGTTGGAAAAAGTCTGATACAATAAAACACATAAAATAAATGCTTGTCCGTACCTTTCAATCAGGAATTGAGGGGAAAAGATAATCAAGCAGTTCAAATAAAGTGACCGAAGATAAAAAATTAGGAGGTATTTGCGCATGGCAAATGAACGATTGACTCAAATTATTGAAAATTTACCCGTAATCCGGCAACTTTTTGAACAAGATGTATATCTATCGGTATTAGACAAGAAAGGAGTTATACAGGGATTTTCCGTTCCGGACGGGGTAAGACCTATGCTTAGTGTCGGTCAGTCATTTCAAGACCCAAGCGGTGCATTTAATGAAGTAATCCGAACCGGGAAACGCAAGCATAACGAATTGCCGGCAGAGGTTATGGGTGAAGCATTTGAGGGAGAATTAGTACCAATCATGGACGGCGGGGAAGTCGTTGGATGCTTGATTAGTACATATTCTGTTGGTATAAAGAAGCATATGTCAGAAATCGCGAATCAGTTTCAGGAGTCCGTTAAAGACATTGGCGGATCTATCCAGGCAGTCATTGACGGAATTGAGAATCTGTTTCATATGTTGACAGATATGGATCAGATGGCAAGCGGTGTCGAGAATGATGTACACAATACAGTTGAGGTCGTAAACAAAGTCAGCAGCAATGCTTCACGTTCTAATATGCTTGCATTAAATGCGTCTATTGAGGCAGCGCGCAGTGGTGAGTTTGGCCGTGGGTTTGCTGTGGTTGCCAACGAGATGGGGCAGTTGGCAAAGGACAGCGGTAGTTCCGCAGCCGCAATTAAGCAAACATTAAATGCCATTACAGACCATCTTGTAGAAATTACGTCTTCCATAAAAGACGCGAATAATGTGGCAAAAGAGCATATGGAAAATGTCAACCAGATTCAGAAAATTCTCGATCAGACACTCGTGCTTGCCGCTAAATTGGAAGAGGACATCAGCAAACAATAATTTTTTGCATTGATTATCCTACTCAGTACAATATGATTATGAAATAAAACGACCAATATGTA
>JAIEDW010000036.1 GCA_029067805.1 Lachnospiraceae bacterium | reverse complement strand
ATGACAGCGGCAGGGCATGTTATGACGGGGATCTTTTCGACACGGCAGTCGATGCGATGAAAAAACTGGGCGGCGAGTATGAACAGCTTTCCGGTTTTTATGTCACGCCGAAATACCTTGCCTGTTCGGAGTTTTTCAGTCAGCAATATATTATGGGATATTATTTTCCGTTTTCGCTTGAAGCGAATATCAATTCGGTAATGTATATTACAAACGTGCCGCCTACCGTGTGTCATGAACTTGCGCATACGAAAGGATTTATCAACGAAGATGATGCGAACATGATCGGTTACCTTGCCTGTGTTCAGTCAGACGACTTGTTTTTGCAGTATTGTGGTTATCTGAGTGTGCTAAGTTATGTAAACAACGATTTTTATGACTCCATTCATAAAGATAAGGAATTATATCAATCGCATGTGGGAATCAGTGATTTGGTGGCGCGGGATAATATCTTCTTGACCAAGGAGGCATGGCAGTCTGTTGAAGAAAAGGCGGTCGTAAAGACGGAAACCGTTAAAAAGGCGTCGAATACGTTTACGGAAACGGTGCTTGTCATGAACGGCATTGAGGAGGGCATGCAGCAGTACAATGAGGTTGTTGCGCTTTTGCTCGCATATTATGACGGAATACTGTATTAGGAAGGAGCAGGGAAAATCAAGATGGGAGATATCGTTTCATATATCTATGAATATGGTGGTTTTACCTTTACGGAAAAACCTTTTTGCGAAATCGACGGATTACTGCTTTCGCACTTTTCTTATTATATCTATACCGGAATTGTGCCGACAATAGCGGATTCAAAACCTGCGATAAAGTTAAGCGATGTGGCGCAGAAAATGGATTGGAACCGGTTCATCTCCGTTACATGGGAACCGGAACGAAACAGAGAGCTGTTTTACAAGACGGCATTTTCAAGAAGATATCGAAACATGGCGCTTAATTTTTTGACAGAGGAGATTGACGAGGAGAAGGATATGCAGTTTTGCGCCGTCACGTTTCTGCTCGGAAACGGCGATGTGTTTCTTTCGTTTCGCGGAACGGACGATGCGCTGATTGGCTGGCACGAGGACTTTAATATGGCGTATCGTACGCCTGTGGAGGCGCAGATAAGGAGTACGGAATATGTCAATAAGGTGGCGGAACTGCTCGCGCGAAAACGAAATTTACGACTGTATCTCGGCGGACATTCCAAAGGCGGCAATCTTGCGGTTTATTCCGCGATGACGTGCAAAGACAGCATCAAGCCGCGCATTGGGCGGATTTACAATATGGACGGTCCGGGATTTCGACCGGACTTTATGGAAAAGCTGGACTATGACGGAATCAAAGATAAGATTTTAAAGATTGTGCCAAGCGAGTCTTTTGTCGGTCTTTTGATGGAAAACGGAACGGATTACGAATTGATCGAGAGCAGTGCGATCGGTTTACGACAGCATGTATGCTTTTCGTGGAGTGTGGAGGGCGACCGCTTTGAGCGCACCGAGGAGCAGGTGCCGAAACGAAAAGAACTGTATGACAAGATTAATCGTTGGATATACGCACTTGACAGAGAACGTGTCGGTGCGTTTCTTGACGCGCTTTTCAGCCTTGCGGAGATAACCGAGGTGCGCACGCTCACGGACCTCAAAGAAATCGGAACCGAACTGCCCAAGATCATGCCAACCATGATGCAGGAATATTCCCGTATTGACGGCGACACAAAGCATGTATTTTGGGAGGTCAGTCTGTTTATGGTGGAGGTGATGGCAGCCGATCAGCAGGAGCGGGTCAGAAGATGGAAAGCAATCGAAAAAATAAGACAACGGTTAGAACATATGTAAACGGCTTTATGAAAGGAACTATGTAAAAGCTTTCACAAAAAGTGGCGCAATATGGTTGACTTTCTTGTGAAAAAGATATAAAATTCAAATTGTAAGTGCTTACAGTTTTTTCCTGTAAGTAACGAAAGATTTTAAGGATAGGAGATAACAATATGGAATTATTAAACGCAGCAAAGACCGGAAAAAAAGCAAGACCAATTAAAGTTCTTCAGTTCGGCGAAGGAAATTTCCTACGTGCATTTGTTGATTATTTTATCGACAAGGCAAATGAAGCCGGCAAATTCGACGGTGATATCGTTTTGGTAAAACCGATCGATGGCCCCGGAATCCTCAATATGTTCCACGATCAGGACTGCCAGTACACAGTATGCTTAAGAGGCATTGTTGATGGCGAACCGAATGTGGAAAAGAGAGTGATCACGAGCGTTGCCGATATTGTAGATGCTTATGAAGAATACGAAAAGTACAGCGATTATGCGAAGTTGGATTCCCTTAGATATATTGTTTCCAATACAACAGAGGCAGGCATTGTATTTGATGATAAGGACAAGTTTGAGTTAGACCCGCCCAATACATATCCCGGAAAACTCTGTAAGTTCCTTTACACAAGATATAAACACTTTAACGGTGCGGCAGACAAGGGACTTGTAATGCTTCCGGTAGAGTTGATCGATGATAACGGTATCATGTTAAAGAAGTGCGTAGTTGATTTTGCAAAGCTCTGGAATTTGGAGGATGGCTTTGTGAAATGGCTTGACGATGCATGTGTCTTCACTTCTACTTTGGTAGACCGTATTGTTACAGGCTATCCGAGAGATGACGCAGAAGAGCTTTGGAAAGATTTCGGATACCGCGATAATATCGTGGTTACTGCAGAGCCATTCGGACTCTGGGTTATCGAGAGCGCAAAGGATATCAGCAAGGAGTTCCCGCTTCCCGACGCAGGATGCCCTGTTATCTTTACAGACAATCAGAAGCCGTACAAGCAGAGAAAAGTTCGTATCTTGAACGGTGCGCATACTTCTTTCGTTCTTGCATCTTACCTTGCAGGAAATGACTATGTAAGAGAATCAATGGAAGATGAGCTGATTGGCAACTTTATGCATCAGACAATTTATGACGAAGTTATTCCGACGCTTGACCTTCCTAAGCAGGATCTGCTTGACTTTGCCGAGGCAGTAGACGGCAGATTTAAGAATCCGTACATCAAGCACGCATTGCTTGCTATCTCGCTCAATTCCGTATCGAAGTGGAGAGCAAGATGTATGCCTTCATTACTGGTATACGTAGAGAGAAAGGGCGAGCTTCCGAAGCACCTTACATTCTCTATCGCAGCGCTTATGGCATTTTATACAGGCAGCGAAATCCGTGAGAAAGCTCTGATCGGACACAGAGATGGACAGGAATACAATATTATGGATGATAAGGCAGTACTGGAGTTCTTTGCGGCAAACAGCGCAAAGCCGTCCGCAGAGTTTGTAAACGCTTATCTTAGCAACACAGACTTCCACGGTCAGGATCTGACAAAGGTGGCAGGTCTTGCGGATGCAGTTACAGCTTATCTTGAGGATATCAGAACGCTTGGCATGAGAAAGGCAATCGAAAAGAATTTTTAGGAGAGAATATGGCAAATTTTATTAAAATCAATGAAAACGATAATGTGGCTGTGGCTCTGGATGTTATTCCAGAGAACACCACTGTCAATGTGGCAGGAACCGATGTCACGACAACAATGGAGATCCCGGCGGGACACAAGTTTGCGCTTGTCGATATGCCGGAGGCAACTCCCGTGATTAAGTACGGTTTCCGTATTGGAAACACGACAGCCGCAGTAAAAAAAGGTGAGTGGATACACACGCACAATTTAAAGACAGGCTTGGGCGATTTGCTTGAGTATACATACGAGCCGAACTTCGCGGAGGAGAAATCTACAGAGGATGTTACCTTTATGGGATATAACCGTAAAAACGGTAAGGTCGGCGTCAGAAATGAAATTTGGATCATTCCCACGGTTGGCTGTGTCAACAATGTAGCAAGCAAGATTGCGGAACTGTCTAAGGATCTTGTAAGAGAAAACATTGAAGCAGTTTGCGCATTCCCGCATCCTTACGGCTGCTCGCAGATGGGCGATGACCAGGAGCACACAAGACAGATCCTCGCAAACCTCATCAATCATCCGAATGCAGGCGGAGTGCTTGTGTTGGGACTTGGCTGTGAGAACAGCAATATTGATGTATTAAAGGGATATATGGGCGAGATTGACACGGACAGAGTGAAGTTCCTTGTTTCACAGGAGAGCGATGATGAGATCGCAGAAGGTGTTGAGATTGTAAAGGGCCTTGCGGAGTACGCGTCACAGTTTAAGCGTGAACCGATCAGCGTATCAAAGCTTATTGTCGGAATGAAATGCGGCGGAAGCGACGGATTTTCGGGAATTACGGCAAATCCGACGGTTGGACGCTTCTCGGATATTTTGATCAGCAAAAAGGGTACAACCATTCTGACAGAAGTGCCTGAGATGTTCGGTGCGGAAACGATTTTGATGAACCGTTGCGCCAACGAAGAACTGTTCAACAAGACAGTGGATTTGATTAACGATTTCAAGAATTACTTTAAGAGTCACAATCAGACAATTTACGAAAACCCTTCACCGGGAAATAAGAAGGGCGGTATCTCGACGCTTGAGGACAAGTCGCTTGGCTGTACACAGAAGTCGGGAAGCGCAATCGTAAAGGGGGTTTTGGCTTACGGTGAGATGGTGAGCACACCGGGACTCAATCTGCTCAGCGCACCTGGAAACGATTTGGTGGCATCTACGGCTCTTGCGGCAAGCGGAGCGCATATTGTACTGTTTACCACAGGACGCGGTACGCCGTTTGCATGTCCTGTACCTACCATGAAGATTTCCAGCAACTCAAGACTTGCGGGCAAGAAAGACAATTGGATTGACTTTAACGCAGGTGTAGTCGCAGAGGGCGAGGATCTTGATGTGGCAGGAAAGAGATTATTCGACGAAGTTGTGGCTGTTGCTTCCGGAAAAGAAGTAAAGAGCGAGCAGGCAGGCTTCCATGACATGGCAATCTTTAAGCAGGGCGTAACACTGTAATCTTTTATGAAAAATACAGTGTGGCAAATATAAAATTTCATAAAAATAAAAGAGATAAAACGGAGGATTATTATCATGGCAAAAAAAGTAGTTACAATGGGCGAGATTATGTTAAGACTTTCTACACCCAACAATGAGAAGTT
>JAIEDW010000359.1 GCA_029067805.1 Lachnospiraceae bacterium | reverse complement strand
TTTGTTTCCGAAACATTCAGCACAAGCGCCCCTTTACTGAATCCGCTTTTCGCAGCATCTGTCAATGTTATCTGACGACCAAGCCGTTTGCTTACCGTTTCCTTGTCCTCATCGGTAAAACAAATCACAGCCATCGTCTCATATCCCTTTGCCTTCATGCGGTCAATAATTTCCGCAGACATTCCGACTGCTTCCTCCACAGAGATACTGTCCACGAACTGCACAGGTTCCCCATGCCGGATAACCGGCTCTATTTGGTATGCCCCTTTTGATGCGCTGCGCAGTATTTCTCCTGCAAAATTGGAAATTTCAATCGTGTTCCGATAGCTTTTTGCCAGAATTTTAAAAGAATCCTTACCGTCATGAAAAATCTTCTGCGTCATATCATTCCAGTCATTCATGCCGCACTCGTAGTTTACATTCTGTGAAACATCACCCATAATCGTGAAAAAACAGTCCGGCAATACGGTACGCAGTGCATAATATACAATCGGTCCAAAGTCCTGCGCCTCGTCAATGAAAATCTGTCCAAACTCATCATCAGGCTTTTTCTGCAGCGCTCTGTAATAGATGATCAGCATTGCCGCTACATCATAGACATCAAATGTCCCGTGCTGAATCGTTTTTAATACAGGTGTCATATCCATATAATACGCTTCTCCGTAAACCTGTAGAAAATCCAGATACAAACTCACCACACTTCCCTGATAACAGTGTGAGCTGAAATAATGTTTATACTGCAACAACTTCTTTTTATAGATGCCTATCTCTTCACGATCCGCGCATTGGAGCTTGATTCTGTTGCGAAGCCTTTCATCTAACGTCAATAAAAGTCTGTTTATGGAGTAAGCAGGATTTCCATTGATAAAATTGTCATTATTTTTCTGGGACAATAACATTCCGATGTCCTCATCATAAACAACACAATTTCCAAGAATACGACTGCGAAGCGTCTGCAGGTACTCTTCAAGCTCCTCCACAAACGGCATTTTGCTTTTCCATGCCTGATTTGCTGATGGCTCTGTTATCTTGTATTTCTTCTTCCATTCCCGGTGCAAAAGATGAGTCAGAATCTCGTCCATGCGCATATGCTTTACATCATACACGTCCAGTTCCGGCAGACCGCCCGTAATATAATCAATTAGGATATCGCTTCCTCCCACAATACAAAATTCATTGGAAGTAAAACGCTCCTTGTAATTGTACATAATATATGAAATGCGGTGCATGGCGACAGTCGTCTTGCCGCTTCCAGCCACGCCCTGTACAATAATATTGTGAAACGGACTTTCACGGATAATCTCGTTCTGCTCCTTTTGAATGGTGGCAATAATGTCTCCAAGAACCGCATCCCGGTTCTTGCTGAGATATTTTACTAAAAGTTCATCATTTGCCGCCACATCACTGTCATAAAATCCTTGCAGAACGCCATCTTCGATATCATAAGTACGTTTCAAAATCAAGTCTATGCGGTATTGCAGGCTCTTGTCTCTGTCCTTCGTGCTGCTGTCGGGAATTTTATAGCTCCCTTCTCCAAGCTCGTTTTCATAGTAAACGGAGGCGATCGGCGCGCGCCAATCCACGACTTCCACATTAATCCGATCCTTCAAAACGCCGTGTTTGCCAATGTATACAGACTCAAACAGTTTTTCTTCCAGATTTTTATAATCAATCCTTCCGAAAAACGGTCTGTCATAAGCAGCCTTGTTCTTATTCAATTGATTAAAGCTGTGCTCCTCCAGACTTTTTGATGTTACCATCTGGTCATACAGCTCCACATTACCGCTTTGCACTTCGTCAAACAATGCCTTGGTTTCTTCATGACGTTTCTCAAACTGCCGCTCGTATTCCTCGATATTTGCGGCAATCAACGCCCTGCACTCGCGCAGATGCTGTTCTTCACGCTGCCATTCTTTTGTTTTTTTCTGATTTTGTTCTGTCATAATTACCCTACCTTTCTTTACCCACTGTATGCGGATTTGTATACGTACTTCTCCCGTTTGCATGAGAGGTTGCGTATTGTGAATTGTAACGTTACATTAAAAGTATAATTGTTACAGAAAAAAATACTAGACTTATATTTTGATTTGTGATATAGTCATTAATGTAAGTGTGGGAAAAATTAAGAAAATCTAAGAGCTTCTTACAGCGTCAAGAAAAAAGGATATAAAATAGGAATATTGTTTATTTTTGGTAGTGATTTATCATAACAGAAAATCAACTACCTTTTATTTTGACCTTTCAGTGTGGATGATGAACGCTTTGAAATCGAGGGAGGATACGGCAAATGAAAGAATACAAATTTTATGGTTGGGAAACAGCTGATATAAAGGATGCCAACGGTCTGACACCGAGGGACTATTACGATATCCTTTCCGGCATCTGGTGTGCTGACACCTGCGCACCGCGGATGAGAGATGAGTGGAGTGTCCATAATCCTACACTTGGACAGTGTTCCATCACAGCGTTCTTGATGCAGGACTTCTTCGGCGGAAAGGTTTACGGTATCTTAAGACCCGGTGGAAACTACCACTGTTTCAATGTGGTAGATGGCTATGTGTTTGACCTGACCAGTGAGCAGTTTGGAGATGAAGCGCTGGATTACAGCAACTGTCCGGAACAGTTCAGGGAAACGCACTTTGCCAAAGAGGAAAAACGGCTGCGGTATGAATATCTGCGGGCACAGCTTCTGGATAAGCGCCCGTCTATTAATGGATGATTGTTTGTGGAATGTCTGGTATAATAGAAAAAATTATATTGGATTGGGAGAGGATGGACAATGGTTATTTTTGATCACGAAAAATGTATAGGCTGTGGCCTGTGTGCAGCAGATTGTTTTCCAAAAGCAATCAAAATAGAGGATAAAAAAGCGTATTTTGTGGAGGACCACAATTGTATGGAATGCGGCCACTGTATTGCGGTCTGTCCGCGCAGTGCAGTTAAGATAGACGATTTGGATATGGATGAAGTGTTGGAACTTAAAGATCGTTCATGCGGCATAGATCCGGGGATTTATTTAAACCATCTGAAAGCACGCCGCACGATCAGGGCATTTACAGATAAAGCTGTTTCTGCGGAACAGATCAATATGATACTTGACGCAGGTAGATTTTCACCGTCAGGCGGCAACAGGCAGACGGTGGCTTACCACATATTTAGGGACAGGATTTCAGAATTTAGGTCGCTTATCATGGATGAGTTAAAGACTATGGGTGATGAAGCACAAGCCACAGGCATCAAGGCTTCATGGTATTCGGATTTGTGGCTTGATATGTACAAAGAATTTAAAGCAGAAGGTACGGATGCACTGTTTTTCAATGCCGGAACAGCCATTGTGGTGTCTTCGGATTCTCCGCAGGCAGCGCTGATTGCGGCAGCCCATATGGAAACTATGGTGTATTCTCTTGGGTTAGGTATGATATATAGTGGATTTACAACAAGGGCAGTCGAGCATTCGGCAGCGCTGCAGGAGTATCTTGGACTTAAAGAGGGGTACAGAGTATGGGCTGTGCTGGTAATAGGTTATCCCAAGGTAAAATATCAGCGTACAGTTCCAAGGAAGAAAGCAGATGTGCTCTGGGATTGATTAGATTGTATCAGTGGAAAGGCTGCGCGGGCAAGTGTGGCTTTTGCATTTGAGAGTGGCAAACATTTGTTCCGTCATCCCTTTGCCCAAAAGTATGGGGTTTCGTCAAATAGTGTATGAGTAAAGCGGTAAAAAGAATATGAAGAAATGATAAGACGATGGAAGGGGGCTGTAAAGGCTCCTTTTTTGCTATTCACTTTTCTGTGTCAGTGCATTCATAAGTTCGTATTACTCATACGCTCAATCTTATTTCTGTAAAATTCTATCTTTTCATCCAATTTAATTTTATGCTTCTGTAACTGCGCAATCTGCTCATTAAGCGCCTGGCTGTGTTGTACTAGCATCTCCATCCGTTCAAAAAGGGTAGGGTCACCTGCTGCCCGGAGTTCGGCATAGTGCTTGATTTCCTTAATTGGCATTCCTGTGTCTTTCAGGCGTTTGATAAA
>JAIEDW010000358.1 GCA_029067805.1 Lachnospiraceae bacterium | reverse complement strand
TTGTGGAGGCGCCGATGGTAAAAATCGGCAGACAACAGATAAACCAGAGAATATTCAGATAGGCGGAATAGGCAATCTTTGTTACAAAACGCATGATGGGTCCGTCAATGTCAAAAAGAGCCTTCATAGTGAGTTAATCCTCCGTAGATTCTCTGAAAATTAAATTGGTTTCAACATACATAGTCCGGTAATTTAGCGAAGGCTCATTGATTCGTGACATAAGAAGCTGCACGGCAGAGAGCCCCATAGCCTGGCTATGGATATGAATGGTGGTAAGGGACGGTGTTACAACCTTTGATTCGGGTGAGTCATCAAAGCCACATAGGCAAACGTCTCCGGGCACTGAATACTCCAGCTGTTTCAGTGCCTGCATAACATCCAGAGCAATAGCATCATTCACACAGATAAATACATCCGGAAGGTTTTTCATGTTGCGCAGTCGATCTGTTAGGTACTCGCGGTATTCGACTATATTTGAGACTCCTGGTCCATTCTCTATGATGCAGTATTCCTCCGAACAGGAAAGTCCCAGTGTATGCATTGCGTTGCGATAGGCCATATATCGCTCATAAAAAGAATGGCAATGCATATATTCTCCAATAAAGCCGATTCTTTTTTTTCCTCTTTGGCACATTTCTTTCGCAAAGTGATAGATTTCTCTGGTATTATCCATATATAGGCAATCCGCTTCCCAGGGCGTATCAAAACCGTCGGAAGGGGAATCAATGAACAGCAGCGGGAGGTTCAGGCTGCAGAGCATTCGGCAGTATGCTTGGTCAAAAATTTCAATACAGGCAATGCCCGCAGTCCTATCCGGCTGGAATGCAGCCGGAAGCTGTAAGTTTCCTATCTCATCGTCGATTATCCGGTATATGGTAAGGTTGTAGCCAAGCTGTGCAAGCTCCCGCTGAAATTTGTCAAGCATGGTAGAGGCAAAATGGGAGTTGCCCACAAAATTGCCCAGAAAGAGGGCAATATCCTGCGGTTGCGTCGTATCGGACACAGGAGAGGGATTATTGATTTCAGAAATATTCATATAGGAAAACTGTTTATATCCCATTTCCTGTGCTTTTCTTAAAACCTTATCCCGGGTGGCGGAAGCGAGCACTCCGGTATTATTGATTGCTTTTGAGACTGTATTGCGTGAAACGCCCAATGCGTCTGCGATATCCTGAATGGTAACTTTTGAAGCCATAGAATCCTCCTTTGAATTACACATATGTATCATAACGCACAATGTAAAATATGTCAAATGTAAAAATGACTTATAAAAATACACAAGTTAATCACAATATATAACCACAAAGTGATCAAATTATTATTTTTTATAAAATAATATTGTGCAAATGTAAAAATAATATTGACTAAATGTAAAAAAAGTGCTATATTAAAGTAACAGTAGCAAGACCAATATCTTACATTTGCACAAATGAGGTTTGTGCATAAAGATAAAACAGAACAGGCATGCAGGAAAGGAGGAACAAATGATGTCCAATTCTACAACTGTTTCCAAGGAGAAACAGGGCAGCAAAACAAGGGAGTTTCATAATTCACTGGTGTATGTAAAACAGCACTGGCAGCTATATGTCATCTTCCTTTTACCGGCATTGGCGCTTACCTTGATCTTCAAGTATATTCCAATGGGCGGTATTCTGATTGCT
>JAIEDW010000357.1 GCA_029067805.1 Lachnospiraceae bacterium | reverse complement strand
CACAACTTGGAATCGTTCATCTGAGTTGATTATATCACACATAACTCTTCTCATGAGTGCAGAATCATCAACTACCAATATTTTTTTCTTATTTTTTGAAGAATTTGTAATCGTTTCCATACTACTCATCAACCTTTTCCATTTTTTCTATTTTTTCTTTCCGCATCGAAGATATACCTAATGATTTCTTCGCGCGTATTTTTGTCAATAAATTCATATTTCACACGATTTTCGTACTCGGACTCACGGTTTTCGATTTCACCCGAATACATCACCTTTGCCGCCAGCCGAAATGGTCTCTCTTCCTCAAATACCGGCAGGGAAAACGCCATCAGAAGAATACTTCCCGCGCGATGCGGTTCTCTTGATACAAACCGAAGTCCGCCGCCGCTGATATCTACGATAACGCCTCTTGTCATCCGCTCGTCGGATACCAGTTCCGGCATTCCGTCCCGAAATGCTTTCGACTCCTCATAAGTCATTTCTTTTACAGCCATCTCGATTATGCAGTTAAATCTATAATATTCACGTCTTTGAAACTTATGAATATTGGTTATGATCTCCGCAACAACAATATATGTACGATTAATCTTTTGTCTGTCCACAATACGCACATTGACTCTGTACATACCGTTGTTGGTAAAGAAACATACGTCATACTCGCCGTCTACAGGAAGCAGGACAAGCTTTTGCTGCTCCATCGGCATCAGAATCTCAAGTTTTCCGTCATCTAAAATGTCATAAACAGAAGATTCGTATGTTTTCACACCTTCCGTACCATCGGGAAGAACAACGCTGACAGTCGATCTCATCTCCAGCTTATCTCCCGGTGATATTAGTTTTTCAATCATAGACTCCTCCTACACGATTTTCTTTCTGACTGTTATCCCATCTTTTTACCACCTGCCGCAATATGCGAGAAAAATGCTGCCATACCTCTCTTCACAAGGGATTTGTTGTATTCCTTATCCATGAGAATATATGCCATTTTTTCATAGGCGATCGCCGATTTCGCATTCGGACGATAGATGCTCACGGGCATCTGCTGCATAACGGCATCTTCCAACTGGTGGTCCTGAGGAATCGCACCCAGATATGCAATCGGAAGCTTTAAATATCTGCTTGCAACCGTATCAATTTTATTATACATGATTTCGCCCTCTATGTCACCCGAAACCTTATTCGCAATCACTTTTATTTTTGAATCTTCCCTCGAAAACCGTGGGTGGCGATTTAGCGCTTTCAACAATGAATATGAATCCGTGATGGAAGTCGGCTCCGGTGTTGCCACCAGAAGAATCTCTCCGCTTGCCACCAAAAAATCAAGCACTGCATCAGATATGCCCGCACCCGTATCAATAATTACAATATCGGCAATCGCATCTAGCTCCGCCAAATTCTGAACAATGTAATTCAGATAGTCCTGACTTAGGTTGGAAAGACCCGCAATCCCGGAACCACCCGAGATAAACCCGATATCCATCGGCCCCCATGTAATGATATCCTGCATACTCTTTCCCTGATAAATTAAATCACACAAGTTATGTTTCGGCACGGTACCAAACATAATTTCTATATTTGCAAGCCCGAAATCAGCGTCCAAAATCAATACGCGCTGCCCCATCTTTTTAAACTGACAGGCAAGATTGATCGATGTATTTGATTTTCCCACGCCACCTTTACCACTGGTCACTGTGATAATTCTTGCAAGAGGACGCGGCGCAGGATGCATTTTTATAACGTTTCTTAACTGTTCTGCCTGATCCATACTTACTCTCCTCCAAATTAGCGCTTTCCGCCGAGTAACTGCTTTACAGTAGCCTGTGGATTGAAGTATTCGATATCGTCCGGTACATTCTGTCCACATGTAATATACGAAAGTGTTGCTCCCGTATAGAGCTTTAAATTATAAATATTGCCCAATGTAGATGTTTCATCAAGCTTTGTAAATATTAATTTGTAATCCGCAATCTCTTTATACGTATCTGCAATCTTCATCAGATCCCGATACTTTGTCGATGCCGACAAAACAAGAAATACCTCTTTTGCCGCCGTTGTTTCCACCGAATTGATAAGGTCGCTCATGCTCTCGCACTGTGACTCGTTGTTCGGCGAATGTCCTGTCGTATCCACCAAAATATAATCGTAAGTTCTGAAATCCTCAACAGCTTTAACGATTTCTCCCGCGGTATAGACTACCCGAAACGGCACTTCCAAAATATTGGCATACGTCCTAAGCTGCTCCGCAGCCGCTATTCTGTATGTGTCAGCTGTAAGCAGCGCAACCTTCTTTTTATGCTCTACGCGAAATGATGACGCAATCTTTGCGATCGTGGTCGTTTTTCCGACGCCTGTCGGACCTACAAAAAAGATGACTTTCGGCATCTTCTCGTTCTCCTCCATGACATACGGCTTTCCGAGTTTTAAAATCATGCGCTGATAAATCTCCGAAAGCATAAAGTCCATCGTCACATCGCTCTTGCAATTCTTGTCTATCTCGTCAATGATTTCGTTGGCATACTTCTCATTGATTTCATTGTCAATCATTTTATTGTACAAAAGTCTGAGGAAATTAACCCGCTCTTTATTTTCCCCTTGTTTTTCGTCTGTATCCATTTTGGCTTCCTCGGACGGTGCCTTTGTGTCCTGCTGGGAAAGTTGTTTTTCAAGCAGATTTTGAAGGTTGTCCAGTTTTTCTCCAAGTTCGTCCGCCTTGCTTTCCTCCTTTTTCCCACTCTTTACAGGGGCAGAATCCGAGCGTGACTTTGACGTTTCGCCCGTCTTGGGAAATGCCGCAAGAATATCTGCAATATCAGCCACCGCCTGTCCCACGGCAGCAGCATCCGGCTCTTCGGTGTTCTTCTGTTCCTCGTACTGCTTCATGGGGATAATTTTGCCCTGTGTGCCCGTCTGACTTAAGGACATCGCAACACCATCTTTTCGGATTTCGCTCGGTTCGCCCGTGCCGATCCCATATTTCTCATTTTCTTCTTCCTTTGCGACGGTCACTTCCACTTTCGTCCCCTTAAATACACCAAAAAGACCTTTGGACTTTACGGTCTTGACATTCATTTCGACAAGCCCCTCTCCAAGCTCCTTTTTGGCGCTCTCGAGCGCTTCTTCTTTTGATTTTCCTTGAAATTTCTTAATTATCATGCTGTCACCATTCCTACTGATTGTAATTCAACATTTGAATCAATCTCATTATAAGATACTACCACCAAATCCTTATAATAATCCTCCGTCAGACGTTTAAAATACATTCTGACAATCGGCGATGTGATCACAATAGGATTCTTTCCAAGTTTTTCAAGCTTTCCGATCTCTGTTTCCACAGAGGACATGATCGACTTCGTCTTTTCAGGCTCAAGCGTCAGATACGCGCCCTGCTCTGTCTGCTTCACGCTTCCCATGATTTCCTGTTCAAGACCAGGATCGAGCGTTACAACGCTTGTCGTTTCATTTAATGGGAAATATTTATTTGAAATCGCACGTTTTAAGCTCTGTCTGACATACTCCGTCAGGATATCCGTATCTCTTGTCGCCGCCGCATGGTCTGCAAGTGTTTCAAAAATGGTGACAAGGTCGCGCACAGAAATACCTTCCTTTAATAAGTTCTGTAATACCTTCTGGATATCTCCAAGTCCCAAAAGCTTCGGAATAAGCTCTTCCACAAGAGACGGATTGGTTTCCTTCACATTGTTTACAAGGTTCTGTACGTCCTGTCTTGTGAGCAGATCCGCAAGGTACTGTCTGATAATCTCCGTCAGATGCGTCGCTATGATGGAAGGTGGGTCTACAACCGTATAGCCCACACTTTCCGCACGCTCTCTCTGGCTCTCCGTGATCCAGATTGCCGGAAGATGGAACGACGGTTCAAACGTCGGGATACCCGAAATCTCCTCTTCGACAAAACCGGGGTTCATCGCCATATAGTGATCAAACAAAATCTCGCCTTCACTCACCTGTATACCCTTGATCTTGATGATATACTGATTCGGATTCAACTGAATATTATCGCGCAATCGGATAATCGGCACGACTGTACCAAGCTCCAGTGCAATCTGACGACGTATCATGACCACACGATCCAGCAAGTCACCGCCCTGGTTGACGTCCGCAAGGGGAATGATACCATACCCAAACTCCAGTTCGATAGGGTCAACCTGTAATAAGGACGTGACATTCTCCGGCCTTCGGATTTCGTCGCCTGCGTCCTCCACTTCCTCTGTTTCCGCCTCTATCTGCGCAACCTCAATCGTGTTCGCAATAATACGTCCGCCGATAATAAAGAACACACCCAATAGCACAAAGATCAACGGATTAAGCGGCGTCACAATACCCAGGAACGCAAGCACTCCGCCTACCATGTATAAAACCTTGGGCATACCAAAAAGCTGACCGACAAGTACCGAACCAAAGTCGGCTTCCTTCGAGCCCTTTGTTACGAGAATACCCGTTGACAGCGAAATCAGAAGGGAAGGTATCTGGCTTACCAGACCGTCACCAATCGTCAAAATCGTAAA
This sequence comes from Lachnospiraceae bacterium, assembly GCA_029067805.1. Lineage (GTDB taxonomy): Bacteria > Bacillota > Clostridia > Lachnospirales > Lachnospiraceae > COE1. The sequence goes on along the minus strand of JAIEDW010000357.1, from coordinate 8,373 downwards.
TTTATCCAGAGCAGTAGTCCAGTCCATACCGCGTCTAAAAACGCCCATCGCAATACCGCCGATAATATTAACGCCTGTTATGATAAGACCTGCCGTAGCATCTCCCTTTACATACTTCACGGCACCGTCCATGGAACCGAAGAAGCTTGCTTCCTGCTGCAGCTTTTCTCTCTGTATTTTCGCCTCCGCGTCGGTAATCGCGCCTGTATTCAAATCCGCGTCAATCGCCATCTGCTTACCGGGCATCGCGTCCAAAGTGAATCGCGCCGTTACCTCGGCAACTCGCTCGGAACCTTTATTAATAACAACAAACTGCACAATGATCAAAATAATAAATACAATAATACCTATTATCAAATCGCCGCCGCCCACGAAATTACCGAACGTCGCAACAACGTTTCCCGGATCTCCCGTCGACAGGATCAATCTTGTCGAAGACACATTCAATCCGATTCGAAAGAGTGTTGAGAACAGCAAAATTGTCGGATAGAAAGACATATCCAACACTTCCTTGACAAACATCGAGGTAAACATGATCGTAAATGCCAATGATATATTCAGCGCAAGCAATACGTCAAGTAAGGTATTGCTGATCGGCACAATCAACATGATGATGGCGCTAAGTAAATATAACGCTACGCCCACGTCTGCTTTTTTCATCTTCATGTTACATTTCCCCCTTGGACCTTAAAAAAATTCCTAATGCCACTACACATTTTCTCATAATCTGCATAATTTGTACATAATATTTTTGAAAAATTTATATTTTCCCTCGTTTTTCCACACAAAATCTGACTAAATTCTGCCTTGCATCTTGTAAACCAGGGCAAGAACTTCCGCAACCGACTGATACAGCTCAGGCGGTATCTCCTGACCGATATCAACGTTCGCGTAAAGCATACGCGCAAGCGGCTTGTTCTCCACAATTTCCACGTTGTTTTCCCTCGCAATTTCCTTAATCTTCTGCGCCACATAATCCGCACCCTTTGCAAGCACTTTTGGCGCAGACCCTTCATTTGCGTCATATCGTATCGCCACAGCATAATGCGTCGGGTTCGTGATAACGACGTCCGCCTTGGGCACGTCCTGCATCATTCTCCGTCGAGACGCCTCCATCATCTTCTGTTTAATCTTACCTTTAATCTGCGGATCACCTTCGGCATTTTTATACTCGTCCTTGACCTCCTGCTTGCTCATCTTAATGTCTTCTTTGAACTTCCACCGCTCATAAAACAAGTCCGCAAAAGCAATCACCATAAACACAAGCGAAATGCGCAGTCCCATGTTGATGACAATACTGCCAATCGCCTCTAACGCCTGACTGAGCGGCATCTGATAAAAATTAACAAGGTAGACCCAGTCCTTCTTTATTGTATTATAGACAACCGCCATGATCAGAATAATTTTGGCGATTGACTTTAACAGCTCTATTATTTTTGCCTTAGAAAACAGCTTTTTTACTCCCGACACAGGATTTAGCTTGCTGAATTTCGGTTTCAGCGGCTTTGTCGTGATCTGAAATTTAAACTGCATCATATTGATGCCTACAGAAAGCACAAGACCCACAAGAAAAAACGGCAAAAGCTGCAACAGAAGCTTTACAATAACACCGTTTAACAGGATTCGGTAGTCGCTGAATACAATTCTGCCCCCCCAGTAAGTCGTATAAGCCGGCATCTTCTCATAAAGCTCACCGAAAAGTTCCATGAAATTCTCGCCCATATGACCGATCCAGAATTTTAATATCAGAAAAAGAGCGATAAGCTGCACTCCGCTCGACATTTCCTTACTTTTCGGCACTTTACCTTCTTTACGGGTATCTGTTTTCTTTTTCGCGGTAGGCTCCTCTGTTTTTTCTCCACCAGGACCTTCTTTGGCAAAATACTGTAAATCTAACTCCAAAATCACATTAAGCCCTCCACTGCGGATACAACCATCTGCTGTATCTGCGTGTTGATAAATGTACAAATATCCTGCATCAGTGTCATTGTTATCAAGAGCACGCTCAGTCCGGCAAGAAGCTTTAACTGAATACCAACCGAGAACATATTCATCTGCGGCGCAAGCTTTGCCAGAAGCCCGAGCACAATATTCATCAGCGTAATACTCGCAAAGACAGGCAGACAAATGCGAAAACCGATAATAATATAATTGCTCAAAAAGCCGATCATCGTTTCCAACAGCCTGTTCGTATCTATATGAAGTCCGTCAATCGGTATCAGCGTAAACGTTTCCATTAACGCCTTCAGCAAATAACGGTGCAACCCTGTCGTATACAAAATCAACATTGTACCGTATTGTAAAATAACACCCGTTATCGTCGACTGCTCATTTGTCAGTGGATCAAAGATGCTTGCCATCGACAATCCCATCTCCATATCCATAATTCGTCCCGCAAATAAAACAACAGAAGTACACAGTTGTGCCGACAATCCGATTAACAGCCCAACTACGACTTCTTTCAAAACAACGACACAGTATGCGACAAACGTGCCATATTGAGGATAAACATGCTCTGGTCCGAAATGATAGATTAGATATGCAACAAATACACTGAGCGCTACCTTCACATTATTCGGCACTCCTCTTGTGCTGAAAAAAGGCGCAACAAACACAAAACTGGCAATTCGCATCAATATCAGAAGAAAGTATTCCAACTCGGACATTGAAAATGACAGGTTCGACATTCTAACACCATACTCCTTTTTTCAGGCTTTTATCTGATATAGATTGAAAAATTCGCCCATAAATCCGCCATAAACGTTGTCATATTGTTTAACATCCAATGCCCCAAAAGCATCAGACAGGCAAACATTCCGACCATTTTGGGAACAAAAGTAAGTGTCTGCTCCTGAATTGATGTAACCGTCTGAAACACACTCACAGTAAGACCAATCACCAGTGATACGAGAAGCGGCGGCGCTGCCGTCTTTAAAACTACCATAATAGCGTCCTGCATCATATCCGTAACCATTTGCACAGTCATTTGTCATCCCCCTTTGTCAGTAAAACGTTCGCACTAAATTCACAATCACAAGATTCCAACCGTCCGCAAGCACAAACAAAAGAATCTTAAACGGCATCGAAATTGTTGTAGGGGGAAGCATCATCATACCCATACTCATCAGCACCGATGCTACCACCATATCAATTACAATAAACGGAATATAGATAATAAATCCGATAATAAACGCTGTCCGAAGCTCGCTGACAATGAATCCCGGTATCAATACCGATGTCGGAACCTGTTCCATACTTGCGCCGTCCCATGCGGTATTGGAAATCTGCATAAACACATCAATATCCCGCACCTGCGTTTGTTCAAACATAAATTCTCTCAAAGGATTGACCGCAGTTTCAAATGCCTCCTCATAGCCAATCTCACCCGCGTCATAAGGCACAATCGCCTCTGTGTATATCTGTGTAAAAATTGGCTGCATAATGAAAAAAGTAAGAAACAGTGCAATCGCTATCAGCACCTGATTTGGCGGCGCCGACTGCGTATTTAATGCCTGTCTCGTAAAATGCAGCACGATTAATATTCTCGTAAAAGAAGTAATGGTTATCAAAAGCGACGGTATGATTGCGATTGCGGTAAGCACCAGCAATATCCTTAAATCACCGTTCAACTCTCCATTACCGTTGTTGTCTAAACTAATCGTAAGACTGTTTGCAATATTTAATTCAGCAAGTTCCTCCGGTGTCTGCGCCGTACCAGGATCGTTGATGGTCGTCCGGTGCTCGTCGTCATCAGGCTGCCTGTCAATAATACTGCCTGCAGCCGCGTCATCGCTTGTCGCCATAGCCACAGCCGTATCAGCAGCCACAATCATAAGTACCATCGCAAGCGCATAAAACAACTTCCTCAGTTCTTGCTTTATGTTATAGTTTTTATATCTGTTTCTCATAGTAGTCCTTTTCTTGCTGCATCTGCAAAATTTATACTTTCCACATTACTTTTTGAACTTTTCGAAAATGTCCTTAAAGCTCAACCCCGGTGCGTTTGGTACTTCCTGTTCAAATCCCGTAATGTCCTCTTTTGCAAGCTCACCAAGTAAGGTGACCGTTTCCTTGCATACCACATAGGAAAAATACTTTTCACCAATTCTTACTACCTGAATATACTTGGTCGGCGCTATTTTGTAGGTTTCGATTATCTCAACGTTCGCGTTTTGAAATCGCCCCATTTGTAGTTTTGCCGTAAATTTTGTCGTAAAATATGTAAGCGCCAACACAAATATAAAAATCAGTATTACCGTAAACAGTTGTACGATTGAGTCCAACACACTAACCAACTACCTTCTTGACTGCCTCTAATACACGCTCTGCCTGGAAAGGTTTTACAATAAAGTCTTTCGCGCCTGACTGAATCGCCTCAATAACCATTGCCTGCTGTCCCATAGCAGAACACATGATAACATTTGCGCCGGCATCCATCTGCTTAATTGCCTTCAACGCCTGAATACCATCCATTTCGGGCATTGTGATATCCAGCAAGGTCAGGTCGGGCGACGCTTCCTTGTATTTATCAACGGCAATTTTGCCGTTTTCAGCCTCTGCTGCGATTTCATATCCGTTTTTGGTAAGGATATCCTTAATCATCATTCTCATGAACGCCGCATCATCTACGATAAGAATTCTCTTTGCCATATTTACTCTTGTCCTTTCTAATATCAACTGTTATTTTTATTTAATAATCTCCATAATTCTGACACCGAAGCTCTCTTCGATTACAACAACCTCACCTTTTGCAACAAATTTACCGTTTACAAGCACGTCAATCGGCTCGCCGGCAATCTTGTCAAGTTCGATAATTGTACCAGGTGCGAACTCCAAAATGTCCGAAATGGATTTATTAGTACGACCAAGTTCTACTGTGACCTCCAACGGTACGTCTTTGATCAACTCAATGCTCTCTGCGCTTACCATATCAGGCTGTCCTGTCGCAAAGTTTTGGAACTGCGCAGGCTGAATGCTTACATTCGGCATTCCATACCCCATCATCGGCATTCCCATCTGGGGCTGCATCATCGGCATTCCCATCTGGGGCTGCATTCCCATCTGAGGCTGCATCTGCATCTGAGGCTGCTGCATACTCATATCTGGAGCTGGCGCTGCCGGTGCAGGCATTGGTGCGGGAGCCGGCGCTGGAGCCGCTGCCGCCGGAGCGGGTGCGGGTTCTTCTGCAGGTGTTCCCATCATCTGATTCATAAACGTATCCGAAACCTCTTTTGCAAAATCCAAAGGATACAACTGCATCAAGGTAGAGTCAACCAAATCCTCAATCTGCATTCTGAAGGAAACTTTTACAAAGTTATCCTCAAGGAACGGTGAAAGCTCATGCGGTTCCTTTGTCTGTAGATCAACAAGACTTGCCTCTGGCGGGCTGATATCGATTGTCTTTCCAAGCATTGAGGAAAGCGAGGTCGAAGAAGAACCCATCATCTGGTTCATTGCCTCCGAGATTGCGCTCAGATGCAATTCTGTCAGATCTCCGTCGATGTTTGTACCGTCGCCGCCCATCATCAAGTCTGTGATAACCTTAACATCATGCTCTTTCAGCACCAGTATGTTTGTGCCATTCAAACCGACCGTATACTTAATCTGAATAAACACACACGGTTTCTCGTATTCGCTAATCACTTCCTCCCATTTTGTCATCTGAACAATCGGAGTCGTGATATTTACCTTTTTATTTACGAGTGAATAGAGGGTTGTCGCCGAGGTACCCATACTGATATTGGCAACCTCTCCAATCGCATCTTTTTCCACATCGGAAAGGAGGTCGCTTCCCCCTGTTGCTGTCGCTGTCGACGCATCTCCATCTCCGCCGCTTCCGCTGTCTGCCGACAGATCTACGCCATTCAACAACGCATTTATTTCGTCTTGAGATAACATACCATCCATTATCCTATTCCTCCTCCCTAAATACAGATGTTACTCTCACTGCATATGAATCTTTACTTGCACCTGGAACCGCACTGAATTTCTTTATGTTTCCGACATATACATTCAGTTCATCCTCCACACGCGAATCGAGTCGTATAATATCGCCCACCTGTATATTGACAAAATCATTGACCGTGATAACGCTCTTACCGAGTACTGCTTTTACAGGTACATCAACTCTGCGAACCATCGTTTCGATAAACTGTTCGTAATCCTCATCGTCCACCTTCTGCATACTTGAATACCAGAACTTGGTATTGAGCCTGTCCATAACAGACTCCAGTGTAAAGAACGGCAGACACACATTCATCAATCCCTCTACTTCACCGATTTTGACATTCATCGTGACAAGCGCCACCATATCACTTGGCGAAATAATCTGAGCAAACTGCGGGTTGGTCTCAATCCGTTCCAGGAATGGATTAACCTCCACCACGTTTTTCCACGGTTCTCGCAGCAACTGCATGCAGATTACCATGATCCGCTCGATAATGCTCATCTCAATTTCCGAAAACTCTCTCGCTTTCTCTAAGGAATCGCCTCTGCCTCCCAGCATTCGGTCTATGATCGCATACCCCAGACCGCTCGTCAGCTCCATAATAATGTTTCCGGGCATCGGTGAAAAATTAACAACCGTAAGCAGTACCGGATTGGACAGCGCGTTTGAGAACTCGGCAAATGTTACCGTTTCGGAACTTACAACATTTACCTGTACACTTTTTCTTAAATAAACCGGCAAGTTTGTCGACATAAGCCTTGCATAGTGGTCAAAAATCATATTTAACGTTCTTAAGTGTTCCTTCGAGAATTTTGCAGGACGGCTGAAATCATAATTCTTTACCTGACGTTCGTCTTTCTCCTGCATATCCTCGACATCCAGTTCACCGCTGCTTAGCGCCGCCAGCAAACTGTCTATCTCACTTTGAGAAAGTACCTCTCCCATTCGCTATTCACCCCCTGTTAGTGGCATTTAAAAGAGGTTTTGTTCATAATATATTTTACGAATATAAGAAATTATAAGACACTCCGTAGATAACCTCCGAATCGAACTTCTCGCGAAGTCTTTCCAGCATCTCTGCCTTAATCTGTTCAGAGCTGCTCAGTGCCTCTTCTTTCGTGTAATTTCCCAATACTGAGAAAATAATATCCTTGATAATTCCCTCGCTCGCCGCAAGTGTTTCCTCATTGTAAGTCTTGTAATCTTCATGTTTGGTATTTAAAGAAAGGGATACGTTTCCTACCGCATAATGACTTTGACCGTCCTCACCAGTCTTCAATGGAATCGTCATCTCAGCCGTGATGTTATAAACAGCCGTATCCGCCATTGTAACATTTGTTGTTCCCACATCCGACACTGGAAGTCCGTCAATCTCAAGTCCGACAAGCGTCGCAATGTCTGATACAAGCGCTGCCGTCTTTCTTGAAGCGCTCGATACACTCACCATCATAATTGCCGACAATACGATATTTACGACAAGTAATGCAATAACAATAATAGATAATAAGTTTCTTTTCATTTTTATAACTCCTTTTTCTATATTAATTCATCATGCCTGAGCTCAATGAATTATACACCTTTATCTCAACGCGTCTGTTTTTCGCTCTGCCCTCCGGTGTCGCATTATCCGCGATCGGCATGTACTCACCGCGTCCCGAATGCTTCACAAGCCCCGGATCAATGCTCGAATTATCCGTGAGATAATCAAATACGGCAAGCGCTCTGTAGCTGCTCAACACATCGTTATTTTCATAACGACCGCCATTTAACGGAACGGAATCCGTGTGTCCCTCAATCTCAATATCCCATTCCGCATATTTCGTAAGGATCATCCCCACTTTATTTAATACTGGAATGGCATCAGACTTAATGTCAGCTCTTCCGGAATCAAACAAAAACGCGCCGTTAAAGGTCAGTAATACAAAATCTGCCTCAACGGATACATCGACCTTGTCTGCAACCATGTTTTCTTCCAGCGCCTCCTCAATTTTCTCCGCAAGCGCTTCTGAAAGTTTCAACTTATCTTCCTCAATCTGATTAACCGTTTCCCGTAATTCCTGCATTTCTTCCGCACTCAATCCAAGAAGCTCCGCCGCTTCCTGAACAGCATCCTGTTCCTGATTGTCTGAAGAAGCCGATTCCGATTTGTCTATATTCTCAGTAGGTGCATCTGCGTCTGCTGTCTTACCACTTGAATTTATGTATTCGTCAAGCATGTTTAACTGACTCACGCCGTTGCTGACTAAGATACCATCGCCGACTGCCTGTGCCCCGCCCTTAAAGATGCTGAACGTCGACTGAAAAGACTTTGCCACTTCCTCAAATTTCTGTGCATCGATGGTTGACATGGAGAACAGCAAAACGAAGAAACACATCAATAAAGTACACAAATCTGAGAAGGTACTTTGCCACGGCGCGGGGGTTCC
>JAIEDW010000356.1 GCA_029067805.1 Lachnospiraceae bacterium | reverse complement strand
GTATTAAGCAGCTCCAAATCCTCCTCCATCGGCATAGTAAACGGGTGATGCATTGCCACATACCTATTCTCCTCCTCACTCCACTCAAGCAGCGGGAACTCCGTCACCCAAAGGAAGTTGTACTGATTTTTGTCAAGCAGCTCCAAATTTCTTGCAATCTCAAGACGCAGATTTCCAAGCACATCCCATACAACCTTATTCTTGTCCGCCGCAAACAAAAGCAGATCGCCGTTCTCACCGTCCATCGCTTTTACCAGCGCCGCCATTTCCTCCTCTGTCATAAACTTTGCAAAAGAAGATTTTAACGTGCCGTCCGGCTGGATTGCGATATAAGCAAGTCCCTTTGCGCCAAATCCCTTCGCGAACTCGACAAGGGCGTCAATCTTCTTTCTCGGCATCTCGCCCTGTCCCTTTGCATTGATGCCGCGCACAGAACCGCCGTTTTCAAGCGCACCTGTAAACACGCCAAAACCGCAGCCTTTCACGACATCACTCACATTCACAAGTTCCATTCCAAAACGCGTATCGGGCTTGTCAGAACCATATCTGTCCATTGCCTCCTGCCACGTCATTCTCTGAATCGGCAGTTCAATATCGATACCAACTGTATCTTTAAAAACATATTTTAACAATCTCTCATTGACTTCAATTACATCATCCACATCGACAAACGAAAGCTCCATATCCACCTGTGTAAACTCCGGCTGTCTGTCTGCACGCAAATCCTCATCGCGGAAGCACTTTGCAATCTGGAAATATCTGTCATAACCAGAGCACATTAAAAGCTGCTTAAAAAGCTGCGGCGACTGCGGAAGCGCATAAAAATTACCCGGATGAATACGGCTTGGTACCAGATAATCCCTTGCTCCCTCCGGCGTTGATTTATTTAAGATCGGCGTTTCAATCTCCAAAAAGCCTTCATTCGTCATAAACTCACGGATTTTTGCAACAACGCGGCTTCTCATCATAATCTTTTCCTGCAAATCAGGACGCCGCAGATCAAGATAACGATACTTTAACCGCAACTCTTCCTTTGTCTTGGAATCCGCCTCAATCGGAAACGGCGGTGTTTCCGACTCGGACAAAATACGAAGCTGTGTTGCACGGATCTCAATATCACCGGTCTTCATCGCAGTATTGGTATTGCCCTCGCGCTTTTCTACTTTGCCCACTACCGCAATTACAAACTCACTTCTTAAAGACTCCGCCTTTGCAAAGTTCTCCGCATCAACCGCGCGGCTTAAATCCGCACCCTGTTCAAAAATAATCTGCAAAATACCGCTTCTGTCGCGAAGATCTACAAAAATAATGCCGCCCTTGTTTCTGTTTTTCTGCACCCAGCCCATAACTGTGACTTCTTCGCCGACGTTTGCAGCCGAAAGTTCTGTACATCTGTGGGTTCTCTTCAACCCTTTCATTGATTCTGCCATAATTTCCTCCATACCGTCTGAACGGTTTAGTTTTTTAATCCTTCTTTATAAAAATCCCGGAACTCCTCATAGCCCTCTGCCATAAGCTGTTCCTTCTGGAATTTCTTGTTCTTGTTCATCCGCGCCACAAGCACTTGTGCACCGCTTTGCCGCTCTTTCTGCGCCTCTGCGATCACATTGCAAAGTGCCTCACCCGATATGCCCTTTTCCACAAGATATGCTTTCTTTTTGCTTTGATTCGGAATCTTGAAACCATTCTCCATCAGTATCAAAATGATTCGCTCAAAGCCGATTGAAAATCCGCAGGCGGGAACATCTTTCCCCGTAAATCTGCCAATCATCTTGTCATAGCGTCCGCCGCCTCCGCAGCTTCCGCCAAATTCCGGCATCGCAATCTCAAAAATCGTTCCCGTATAATAAGACATTCCCCGCACCAGCGTCGGATCAAACACAAGGCGGAAACAGTCGCTCTTTGTGGCATTTACGCTCTCGATAATCTCTCGAAAACTTGCTTTCACATCCTCCTCAAGAAAACCTGTCATTTTTTCCTCGATAAACTTCAGCGTATCCTCCGATGCGTTCATTCCTCGAAACAATGATAAATATTTATCAATATTTTCCTGTGGATATCCCTCCGCGATCAGTTCCTTTTCCACACCTTCAAGACCAATCTTGTCCATCTTGTCAAGCGTAATGAAAATGCTGTCGTAATTCTCCTCCGCAAAACCGCTGTATGCTGCCATTGCCTTTAAAATTTGTCTGTCATTGATACGGATTTCAAAATTTTTAAAACCAATCTTTTCAAGCGTTGTTGTTGTCGCTAAGATCAGCTCAATCTCCGCAAGATTTGACGCTTCTCCAAGAATATCAATATCACACTGCATAAACTGACGGTATCTGCCTTTTTGGGGTCTGTCCGCTCTCCAAACATTACCCATCTGCAACGCCTTAAACGGTGCCGGCAGTTCATTTGCATGATTGGAATAGTACCGCGCAAGCGGCACTGTGAGGTCATAGCGCATACCAAAATCTACGACATCCGCTTCCTCCTTTGCCGTTTCCAAATTCAGCTTTTCGCCTCTTTTTAACACTTTAAAAATAAGCTTCTCATTCTCGCCGCCCTGTTTGCTGCTTAAATTTTCGATATTTTCCATGCAAGGCGTTTCGATGGAAGTAAATCCGAATTTACCATAGGTTTCCTTAATCACGCCAATGACATAGTCGCGAATCTGCATCTCCTCGGGCATAATATCCTTCATGCCTGTCACGGGCTTTTTATTTAATGCCATAAATGTACCTCATTTCCAAATTGTAATCATTTCAAGAAATTTCACTATCAACGATTTTACTATGATTATGCAATCTTTTCAAGTGCAATATCACCCTCAGTCGCACCCAAAATTGCGCACGCTGCCCTTTGCCCACGGGCTTCCCACGTCGCAGCGTCCGTGATGGTATGCGGTGCTGACAGTACCTTCTTCCTGCTCGTTGGACACTTCAACCTTAATACGGCTTACGCCGCCCAAAGTCTTTTCATCGAGCATCTTAATCACATCTTCTATTTCCATTTCCTGCTGCTGTTTTTTCTTCTGCGCAAGCTCATCCATATCTTCTAATCCGCTGAATACTGCCATGTCTGTAACCCCTCCTATTTTAGAATCTTATTCATTTCCGGTAAAAAGTCTTTACTCATTCAATAATTTTTCTATAGAAACAAGTTTTACACAAAGCACAAAAATCTTCGTAGCATCTTCCATTTCCTCAGATGTCGGGAATGTCGGAGCGATACGTATATTAGAATCCTCCGGATCCTTTCCATACGGATAGGTTGCGCCCGCGCCTGTAAGCGTAACGCCTAATGATTTACATTTCGCCACGATCGCCTTTGCGCATCCCGGCATTGCGTTAAAGGAAATAAAATATCCTCCTCTCGGCTTAATCCAGCTGCCGATTTCAGCGCCCGTAAGCTCGGCATCCAATGTATTCAACACAGCCTCAAACTTCGGACGTACAATCTCCGCATGCTTTTTCATATGCGCATTTAAGCCGTTTATGTCTTTGAAAAACCGCGCATGACGCAGCTGGTTGATCTTATCATGACCAATCGTCTGCACTTCCATAAATTTCTGAATATAGTCCATATTTTCCTTCGAAGTGGCAATTGCCGATACACCGGCGCCCGGAAAGCTAATCTTTGAAGTGGATGCAAAAATATACACCATATTCGGATTACCCGCCTTCTCACACTCATCCAGAATATTTAAAATTTTGTCCTGAATATCGTCATAAATATGATGAATGCAGTACGCATCATCCCAGAAAATACGAAAATCTTCTGCCTTCGGTTTCAGATTTGCAAACCGCCTTACCACTTCATCCGAATAGGATATTCCTGTGGGATTGGAATACTTGGGCACACACCAGATTCCCTTGACTGCAGCGTCATTATTAACATACTCTTCCACCATATCCATATCCGGTCCGTCCTCATGCAGCGGAATATTGATCATCTCGATCCCGAACGTTTCCGTAATCTTGAAATGTCTGTCATATCCCGGAACAGGGCACAAAAATTTCACCTTATCCAGCTTGCACCA
>JAIEDW010000355.1 GCA_029067805.1 Lachnospiraceae bacterium | reverse complement strand
AGCATTATGGAAAAACTTGATTTTCTTGACGCAAGAGCCGGATTAGGGTATTGCGCGGGAAGCGAGGGGATTTATACGGAAGCGCTGAAATCCTATGCAGTCGGAAAACTGCGTGACGAAATTGAGGAGTACTATAAAGACGAGGATTGGAAAAAATACGGGATCAAAGTACATGCGCTCAAGAGCACATCGCTGAATATCGGAGCCGTGGAGCTGTCAGAGTTTGCAAAAGCGCTTGAAACCGCGTCGCGAAACGGGGATACTGCTTTTATTAAGGCACAGCATGAGAATATCATGAAAGAGTATGACGAAATTCTCGCAAATCTGCGCAGAGCGCTTGGCATGGAAAATGGAGAGTATAAGGAGTAATGCAGAATGAGATATGATGTGATAATCATCGGCGCCGGACCGGGAGGGATTTTTTCGGCGTATGAAATGATGAGTAAAAATAACGCGTTAAAGATCGGAATCTTTGAGTCGGGACATTCTCTTGACAAACGCAAATGTCCGATTGACGGCGATAAGGTAAAAAGCTGTATTAATTGTAAAAGCTGTTCAATCATGAGCGGTTTCGGAGGAGCCGGCGCGTTTTCGGACGGAAAATATAATATTACAAACGATTTCGGTGGAACGCTTTTTGAACATATCGGAAAGGCACAGGCACTCGATTTGATGCGGTATGTGGACGACATCAATATGAAATACGGCGGCGAGGGGACAAAAATGTACACGACTGCCGGAACGCATTTAAAGAAGCTTTGTCTGCAAAACAAGCTGAATCTTCTTGACGCGTCTGTGCGTCACTTGGGAACGGATATCAATTATGTCGTGCTGAAAAATCTCTATGCCGAGATGAAGGATAAGATTGATTTTTACTTCGATTCTCCCGTGACCGATGTGGAGATTATGGAAAACGGATACCGCATAAGCTGCGGCGAAACGTCATATGAGTGTGATAAGTGCATTATCTCTGTTGGCAGAAGTGGCAGTAAATGGATGGAAAAAGTTTGTGAAAAGCTTAACATATCCACAAAGTCAAACCGCGTGGACATCGGTGTCCGGGTGGAACTTCCGGCAGTGATTTTTTCGCATCTGACTGATGAGCTTTATGAGAGCAAGATTGTTTACCGCACGGAAAAATTTGAGGATAGGGTGCGCACGTTTTGCATGAACCCGTACGGAATTGTGGTCAATGAGAACACAAACGGTATTGTCACAGTGAACGGACACAGCTATGAGGACGAGATGAAGCAGACGGCGAACACGAACTTTGCGCTTCTGGTAGCGAAACATTTTTCGGAGCCGTTTAAGGACAGCAACGGTTACGGGGAGAGTATCGCAAGGCTTTCAAATATGCTTGGAGGCGGTGTGATCGTACAGCGTTTCGGTGATCTGGTGCGCGGAAGAAGGAGCAATGAAAAGCGCATTGAGGAAGGACTTGTGACGCCTACCCTTGCAGCGACACCGGGAGATTTGAGTCTTGTACTTCCGAAGCGTATTCTTGACGGAATCATCGAGATGATCTATGCGCTTGATAAGATTGCGCCGGGTACTGCAAATGATGATACACTGCTCTATGGTGTGGAAGTGAAGTTCTATAATATGGAGGTTGATATTGACAATAACCTTGAAAGCCGCCATAAAGGGCTTTATGTCATCGGAGACGGAAGTGGCGTGACGCATTCCCTTTCTCATGCGTCTGCAAGCGGTGTTTATGTGGCACGGCAGATTTTAGGGGAGGGATAAAGAACTTATCCATATGTGCATATATCAATAATCAGCATAATTATGCTGCATAAATATGCAGTTTTTTCTTGAACAATGCCGTTTTCTCTGCTATACTCGAACAGATAGGCTTAAAAATATACATTTTAGTAGGAGGAAATGAAAAAATGACACAGGCAAAGATTTGTATTTTGATATCGATTGTGTTCTATCTGGGACTAGTGCTCTATATCGGTTATCTTTATTCAAAGAAAAACAAAAATACGGATGATTTTTATCTTGGTGGAAGAAAGCTGGGGCCGTTTGTCACAGCGATGAGTGCTGAGGCGTCGGACATGAGCAGCTATCTTCTGATGGGAATTCCCGGACTTGCGTATTTGTGCGGTATTGCAGAGGCAGGCTGGACAATTATCGGATTGTCCATCGGTACCTATCTGAACTTTTTGATCGTGGCGAAGAAGTTAAGACGCTATTCCAAAATTGCGAATAACTCGATTACCTTGCCGCAGTTTTTTAAAAACAGATATCATGACAACAGCAACTTTCTTTTATATATTGCAGCGATTGTAATTGTCGTCTTCTTTATTCCGTATACGGCATCGGGATTTGCGGCATGCGGAAAGCTGTTTGCAAGCCTCTTTGGGCTTCCTTACATGACGGCAATGATCGTAAGTGCGATTGTTATTGTAGGATATACTACACTTGGCGGCTTTCTTGCGGCATCGACAACAGACTTGATACAAAGTATTATCATGTCCATAGCGTTGATCGTGGTTTTAATCTTCGGCGTGAATGTAGCCGGCGGATTTGATGTGGTCATTGACAACGCGAAGGAACTTTCGGGTTATCTGACAATGTTTGCAACGCATCATGCGGAGAACAACACATCAGCGCCTTACGGTTTCATCACGATCGTATCGACGCTGGCATGGGGACTTGGATATTTCGGAATGCCCCATATCCTGCTTCGCTTCATGGCAATCGAAGATGAGGAGAAACTCTACCTTTCAAGACGTGTGGCGATTGTATGGGTTGTAATTTCCATGCTAGTGGCAGTGTTGATTGGTATTGTCGGCTACAGCATGAGTGTACAGGGTGCCGTTGAGATGCTTACCGGTTCGGATTCGGAAACGATTATTGTAAAAATTTCTGACCTGATGAGTCAAAACGGTGTAATCATGGCACTGCTTGCAGGTGTAATCCTTGCAGGTATTTTGGCATCTACCATGTCAACTGCGGATTCTCAGCTTCTTGCAGCGTCGTCCGCAGTATCGTCCGACTTGCTCGGCGAAAAGCTGAAAACAAACGATAAGGGCGGAATGGTGGCAGCACGTATCACGTTGCTGGTTATCTCTATTTTTGCCGTGATCCTGGCAAGAGACCCGAACAGTTCGGTCTTTGGCATTGTTTCCTTTGCATGGGCGGGATTTGGTGCTGCGTTTGGACCGGTAGTGTTATTCTCGCTGTTTTGGAAACGCACAAACCGCTTCGGTGCGCTTGCGGGAATGATATCGGGCGGCGTGATGATCTTTGTATGGAAATACCTTGTGCGTCCGCTTGGCGGCGCATGGGATATCTATGAGCTTTTACCCGCGTTTATCGTGGCATGCATCTTTATCGTTGCCGTCAGTCTGGCAACACCGGAACCGGAAAAGGAAGTGCTGGATGAGTTTGATCTGGCATCAGGAAAATAAGGAGGAAAAGGCTTGAAAAACAGAGGGGTTATGATTACAATTCTTCTGCTTACAGGTTTATTAGTGTTTGCCGATGTGAGTTTGGGTTTCACATCGGCAAATGCATATGCGGCGGAAACTTCCGTCGGGCAGGAGCAGAAAGAACAAGAAATGACACATGTGTCACAAAATGCAGAAGCGGGAGAGGGGATCGATTGGAATTTGGTATTCCTGATCGGACTTTCTGCAGTCAGCGGAGCGACGGCGGCGATTTACGGAATCAGTAAAAAGAAGTAGAATGTAGCATATCTGAAGAGCTGTAATGGAGGCTTACCATGCTGAAAATATTTTTGGTGGAAGATGAAATCATCATGCGGGAAGGCATCAAGAAAAACATCGACTGGGAAAAAGAGAATTTTGAGTTTGTAGGAGATGCGGGCGACGGAGAACTTGCCTATCCGCTGATCATACAAAAAAAGCCCGACATTCTGATAACGGATATCAAGATGCCGTTTATGGACGGACTGGAGTTGAGCCGTCTTGTGAAGGCGGAGCTTCCGGATATTAAAATCATTGTTCTGAGCGGTCATAATGAATTTGATTATGCAAAGGAAGCAATTGATATCGGAATAACGGAGTATATGTTAAAACCTGTCACAAGCGTGAAACTGCTTGAGGCGCTCCATAAGGTGGAAAAGGTAATTCTTGACGATCGTGAGAAGACTGCCGCAAAAAGCGGAACGGACGAGGAAACAAAGTTTTTCAGAAAGCTTGTTTCGGGCAGCATGAGTGTTTCCCTTCTATTAAAAGAGGGACGCGCCCTTGGCATAGAGCTTGCGGCGTCAGCGTATAATCTGCTGCTTTTACAGCTTTTTGCGGGGGCGGACGTGGATGAATCCCATGCGCGTATCGAGAAAATAAAGCAAGGGTTTGAAGAGCTGCGGGAGCGTTATCCGATTGCGTTTGTCAATTTGGGAAGGGAAGAGTTCTGGTTTCTTTTAAAGGAGACGCAGGAGTATCCTTTAGAGGCATTGGAGAAGGAACTTAAGACTGCGCTGGAAATGCTTGTAGGGACGCAACAGCAGACAGAATATTTTGGGATACTCGGCAGGCGCGTAGAGCGGCTTGGCGATATCGGTGTCTGTTATCAAACTGCGGATAAGGAGTTTGCGCACCGATTCTTGAAGACGCGAAACAGAATATATGATGTGACGGAGATGACAGATGCGGCGCTTGACATCGAAAGTCTGAATCTGTCGCAGACAGACCGCAAAGTGTTCGAACAGTTTTTAAGTACGGGATTAAAGAGCGATATTGAGGATTTCATCGAGGTCTATTTTGAAAAGATTGGAAATAAAAATATACAGTCCATGCTTTTTAGACAGTATGTGGTGATGGACATCTATATTATTGCAATCAGCTTTTCCCAGAAAATGGGGTACCAAAAGCAGGAGCTTGTGGAGCTTTATGGTGATGAGAAAGTTTTTGTTAAAGTATCGGATTCTGTGGAGCGCACAAAGAACTACTTGAAAAAACTGCTGGAATTAACGATTGACTTGCGGGAAAAGGTATCGACTAACAAGTACGACAAGATTCTGAAACAGGCAAAAGCGTACATTGAGGAAAATTATAATCAATATGATATTTCGTTGAATGCGGTGGCAGCAAGCGTAAGCTTAAGCCCGAACCATTTCAGCACGATTTTCAGTCAGGAGCTTGGGGAAACATTTATCGAGTACCTTACAAGAGTCCGCATGGAAAAGGCAAAGGAACTTCTTCGTACGACTTCGAAAAAAAGCACGGAAATTGCTTATGAGGTAGGGTACAAAGACGCGCATTATTTTAGCAACCTGTTTAAAAAGACGCAGAATTGTACGCCCAGAGAATATCGCATGCATTAGGGGTATGAGGATTGGTATGAAAAAGAAAGGGTATTCACTGAAAAACAGACTGTATATGCTGCTTTTGGTAAGTCTTCTGCCGCTCACAATGCTTATTACGTATTTGTTAGTTATGACGAACAGCGTATCGGAACAGTATGACGAGATTGTAGAAAAAATCACAAAGGCGAATGAATATAATATCAATTTCAAAGAAGACCTCGACTATTCTATGTATATTATCGTTGTCAATGCGGAGCGTGCCGGTGAGATTATCGATACGAACAAGCCGCTTCAGATGATTGAGGAGGCAAGAGAGGTGTTTGGCACGCTGTCTAAAGAGGCGGACACAGAGGCGGCGAGAACAAGGCTAAGCGGTATTATCAAGAGTCTGGATACGCTCAAGGACAGAGTCGTGGAAATCGAAGAATCTGCTTTGGTAAGCGGCAGCTATGAGAGCAATATGGAACGCCTCGACCTTGATATCAGAGTGCTTACCGAATTGATACAGGATGAGATTCAATATTATATCTATGAGCAGACAAAAAACATGGAACTCCTCAGGGAAGGAATCCGAAGCAATGTAGTGCGGGCAATTTCCGTTACAACAGTGCTTTTGGTGATCATTCTGATCGGTGCGCTGACAATCAGCCGCAAGATTATGGAGGGCATCACAAAACCAATCCGTCATCTGTGCCGCACTGCCGAGCGGGCGGGGCGCGGAGATTTTGGGGCGCGCGCCCATGAGGAAAATATTGATGAAATTGATGTCTTAAATTCAAGCTTTAACCGTATGATTGAGGAAATCGGAAAGCTTGTCGAGGATATCCGCGTGGAGCAGTTGAATCTGAGGGCAGCGGAACTTCGTTTGCTGCAGGAGCAGATTAATCCGCACTTTCTATACAATACGCTTGACAATATTATCTGGCTTGCTGAATCAAACGAAACGGAGCAGGTCGTCAACATGGTGTCCGCGCTTTCCGACTTTTTCCGCACAACCCTCAGCAAGGGCAA
>JAIEDW010000354.1 GCA_029067805.1 Lachnospiraceae bacterium | reverse complement strand
GGTATATGAAGAATAAACTTAAAAACATTAATATCATTGTAGTAGTCTGCTTTTTTGTCAGAAGCGTTTTGTGTTTTATTGGAAGAAGTGATTTTCCGAATTCGGTTGGTGATTTATCCGGTGATTTACCCACTGATTTGCCTGATGATTTACCTTTCAATTTCAAAGGACTGCTTTTTGGCAATGAAACACTTGTAGATATTGGAAACCAGTTATTTTGCATTGTTTGTTTTCTGGCTGTTTGTTATGTAGCAGTAACGCTCATCAATAATGTAAAGGAGGAACTCTTTAAAAACATTGGAAATTATCCCCATATGAGAGGAGTTTGGCAGGAATGGGAAAATGGGGAATCAGTGACAGAGATGTCAACTGCCTACTTGGATTATCTGATGAATTTTGAAGAAACCAATAGGAAGCAATGCAGCTATCTCTTTTTTGCGGCCATCGTTGCTTTTGCAACGGGTATCGTTTTGATTGGAGGCGGAATGGTTTTTGCATATAGTAAGATGGGGAATATGGTAATGGCCCTTTTGGTTTTGACCAGCATCATATCAGAGCTTATCTCAATATGCTTTGGATTTATAGCTAATAAATTGATGAAGCGGGCGGATATGGTACATAAGCTTGTCAATAAAAAGGCGGAACTTTCTTTATTACTGGAGGAAGCAGAGGAACAGGGAAATAAGGAAGAGATGATATTAGAGCTATTTGAGAAGGCTTTGAACGATTGATTCAATATTAGTAGAATTTTTTGTGGTGCTTATACGTTGATAATTTTCATTATATTTATTAAAATAGAACCAAAGCACTTTTATCACGTATATCTAAGAATTATATTTTAATTCCGTGGAATTCCATCAGTAAAGAGGCAAAGGAGTAACCCATGTATCGCGTAGAAGACAAATATAACTGCACAGCCACGGAGCTTGTCACGCTCCAGTCGAGGATGGAGGCAGTGCTTCGCCCGGACGAGAACGAGGGCGGCCCGGAGGGCTACAGCATTACCAGCCTCTATTTTGATGATCTTGAGGATTCCTGCTTGCAGGACACGGAGGACGGGGTGAATCTGCGCAACAAATACCGCATCAGAATCTACAATGATGCTCTGAGTGTCATTAAACTGGAAGTGAAGACGAAGCGGGACAACCGTATCATGAAGCGTTCCAGAAGTATTTCAATTGCGGAGATGAAAAGACTGATCAACGGAGAATGCATTGAGGATTCGGCCTCCGGGGAGGACCCGGCGACGCTCTTTAATCTGGCAATCAAAACACGGGGGCTTCGTCCCAAGGTGATTGTTGCCTATGAGCGCAAGGCTTATGTGTATGAGCCGGGCAATGTGAGGATCACTTTTGACCGCAATGTCCGTGCAAGCGGCCGGGTAGAGCAATTCGGACAAAAAAATATCAGCTATGATTTTTTGCAGGAATATGATAAAGTGTTAGAGGTGAAGTACGACGAGTTTATACCTGATTTCCTGTTGCAGCTTTTGGAACTGGGAGATATGCAGCAGTCGGCGTACTCTAAGTATCAGATGTGCCGGGAGAGAGTAGATCTGACATAAATCATACATAAAGAAGTAGGGAATGCTTCGGAACGGAGGAAAAAATGTCAATTAAGGATGTCATTAAAAGCAGTGTATATGAGAGCCTGGGAGGCGGAACGAATCTGTCGGCAAAGGGTATTCTGCTGCTCATTGCCATTGCAGCGCTGGTGGGTCTTTATATATTTGCGGTGTACAAGCTGTCTTCCAAGTCGGCTTTTTATTCAAAGGATTTGAATGTGACCATGGCGGGGATGCCGATTATTGTGGCGGCGATCATGATTGCTATGCAGTCGAATCTTCTGGTGTCTCTCGGTATGGTGGGCGCGTTGTCTATTGTCCGCTTCCGTAATGCGGTGAAAAATCCGATAGACCTTCTGTATCTGTTCTGGTCTATCAGTGCGGGTATTATTGTGGGTGTAGGACTTTATCTGTTAGCCTTTGTACTGTGTATTGTGATGACAGTGC
Source organism: Lachnospiraceae bacterium (assembly GCA_029067805.1). Lineage (GTDB taxonomy): Bacteria > Bacillota > Clostridia > Lachnospirales > Lachnospiraceae > COE1. The sequence goes on along the minus strand of JAIEDW010000354.1, from coordinate 697 downwards.
TTCTTCTTGTACTGGATATGGTTCCGAATGCCAAAGCCCCTGATCTTTTGGTGCTTCGCGCGCTGGCGGCGGAGGTCGATTATGAGGAAGTAGAGGAGATTTTGAAGCAGAACTGCAAATATCATAAAGAGAAATCCAGAAGTATCAAAAACGGCGAGTCAGAGTTGATTATCGAGATCAGGACAGCAAAGAAGGAGGCGCTTTTGGAAGCGCTGTCCAGGGTGAAGTGCATGACACAGATCAACTGCATCTCCCACGATGGCGAGTGCAGAGTATAGCTGTGCGAAAAGAAGTTCTAATGCTCATGCCAGAGGGCATTTCGCAAAGAACTTCTAAGTTTCGCACGAGAGAATGCCATAAAACAGGCATTCTCTGTGTGGGTGTGCGAAAAGAAAGGAATTCATATGCTGTTTGCGATAGCGGCGTTGTTTGGCAATATTCATATTTATAAAAAGCGGAAAAGCATAGAAGACACAGGCCTTGGTTCGTATATCGAGGCCTGCTGTCTGTGGATGCTTTTTCTTTTTGCGTTGACGGAGGGACTATCGGCCCTGCATGCCATGCGGTTCCGCTTTCTGTTTGTATCCTGGGGGCTGTTTGATGCCCTGCTTTTGATTGGTTTCTTGATGCAGTGGAAGATGACAGGACTTCGCCTTAAGGATGTGTGGACAGCGTGTAAGGACAGATGGTCTTTCAA
>JAIEDW010000353.1 GCA_029067805.1 Lachnospiraceae bacterium | reverse complement strand
GAAGTCGGTTTTCCGGTCTTTAAAATCGGCACATTGTTTTTTCGTGCAATTTCAATGAAAAGCTCGTCGGGCATCAGATTTCTGCAGAAAATAATACACGGCGTCTTTTCCGATATCAAACGCGGATACACCTCTTTTTTCTTCGCATTGCTGATGTGCTCCATATAAGAATATTCCACAAAACCGATAATCTGAGGTCTTGTTTCTTCAAAATGTTCAAAATATCCCGAAAGCTGCAATGCCGGTCTGTTGATATCGGGCTGATGGATCTTAATGCTCGAAACATCTATTTCCGGCGTGAGGTTTGTGAGCTTTAGCTTTTCGATTACTCTTTCAATGCTTACACTTGACATGTTTATCCTCCATTCTATCAATTCGCAAATTATTCTTTATCGTATCATATTTCTTGCAGACTTTCCATCAATTTACATGCAGAACATTAATGAGCAGTACCCATGCAAGTCCGTAATAAGTCACGACCGCCACAAGGTCATTTATGGTCGTAATCAGGGGGCCCGATGCAACCGCAGGATCCACTTTGATTCTGTTGAAAAAAAGCGGTACAAGCGTGCCAACCATACTGGAAATGACCATCGCCATCATTAGCGCAGCGCTCACACATCCCGAAATCAGAAATGCACTGTCGATTGGAGTTGCTTTACACAAATACGTGTAGAAGCCGATAAACAAGAATGCCATGATCCCTAAGAACAGACCGTTTGCAAGCCCGACACGCATTTCTTTCAAAACAAGACCGAATTTTTGTTTTGTTGTAAGGTTTTCATCCATCAAAACCCTGATCGTAACGGCAAGCGACTGTGTTCCCACATTTCCGGCCATATCAAGAATCAAGGACTGAAAGCAGATCACAATCGGAAGAAGTGCAACGACTGTTTCGAATATTCCAACGACGGACGACACGCACATTCCGAGAAAAAGCAGCACGATCAGCCATGGCAGTCTTTTTTTCATGCTCTCGATCGTTGTTTCTTTCAAATCCGCCTCGGCAGTCATACCGGCAAGCTTTGCATAGTCATCGCCCATCTCGTCATCAACGACTTCCACGATGTCCTGCGCTGTGATAATACCCAAAATTTTTCCATTCTCCGACAAGATTGGAAGCGAATCCTCTGCGTAGTCCTTAATTCGCTCGATACAATCACTGACTTTCTCGTGGTCCGTGACATAAGGATAAGACGTAATGATGAGGTCCTCCAATTTCTGATGCTCTCTGGCAATGATCAAGTCTTTTAAGTCAATCGCACCGTAATAGAGGTCTTTCACATCAACCACATAGATTGTGGAAATATTATCATTCTCTCCCGCCTGACGCACCAACTCACTCATCGCCTGTTTGATGGTAAGATTATTTCGAATCGCGATATAATTTGTGGTCATTCGGCTTCCGATTTCGTCTTCATCATACGACAAAATCAGCCGCACATCCCGCTCGGCTTCATCATCCATCATACTGACGAGTTTTTTCTGGTCAGTATCATCCATTTCTTCCAACACGTCCGCCGCGTCATCGGAATCCATGCAGGAAACGATTTTTGCAACGGTTTCCATATCCAATTCGTTCAGATAAAGATCAGCATCTTCAAAATATGCAAAAATTTCCGATAATTTTTCCGCTCCGAGAAGCGGATATAATCTTTGACGTTCCTCGGGCTCAAGCTGCTCCAACGCATCCGCAATATCATTTTCATGGTAGTCCGATAGCCGATCCAAAAATTCCGTTTCCGGCAGGCTGCCATGAACCAGCTCCAACAATTCCTCGACAAATCTTGGTTCCTTCAATACTTTCTTTTCCATTTCACATTACTCCCCTTCTACCAAGCAGTCCCCTCAATATAAATATATTTCGAAACGCATGTTATTTTACTGCTCTACAATCTTTCCTTTTTCATGCAACAATCCCATTTTTAATTCGTAATAGTCCGGCGTCATATCCATATAGTGAACGTGCGGGTTGATAAAGCGCTGTTCCTCTTCCCAGATTTCTTCGCGCAGCTGCTTTTTCACATAGTCGCGGATTTCCACGAGTGTGGGCAGCTCATAAACCCGTTTTCCGTTTTCGAACACTTTTACCTGTAACGGTTTTGCCGTACAATTTGTGAATTTCAGATTTCTCCACGGCATCTGCGGATCCACAAAGCGGAAATCGCCGCTCATGTCAATCTCTTCATCTGACTTTGCAAGCAAATCCGCCTTTGCCTTTCCTGTCTGGTCATAGATTCGATAGACCTTTTTCAGTCCCGGATTCGTGATTTTTTCTACGGTTCCCGAAATTTTAATGCGCGGTACAAACGCACCGTTCTCCTCAACCGCCGCAATTTTATAAACCGCTCCCAAAAGCGCAAGCGTATCATCCGAGTAGTCGCTTGTAGCCCCCGTAATCAAGCGCTCTCCCACGCCGTAGCTGTCAATGCACGCCTTTTGCGTATTTAAGGAAGATATCGTATGCTCGTCTAAACTGTTAGAAACAATGATCATACAATCGTTCAGCCCCGCAGCATCTAACATTTTGCGGACTTTGATCGATTGATATGCAAGGTCGCCACTGTCGATTCGGATACCCTTTAAGCGTTTTCCCATCGGCTCCAATATCTCATGCGCCACGCGGATTGCGTTGGGAATTCCCGACTGAATAGTATCGTAGGTGTCCACCAAAAGTACGGTGTTGTCGGGGTAATTTACGGCATAATTTTTGAATGCCTCATACTCGTCTTTATAATACATGACCCAGCTGTGTGCCATCGTTCCGCTTACCGGAATACCAAACATTTGTCCCGCAAGCACGGTTGCGGTTCCCGCCGCTCCTCCTATGTAAGAGGCTCTTGCACCGTACACTGCCGCATCCATATTGTGCGCGCGTCTTGCGCCGAAATCCGACACCAATTTTCCCGCTGCCGCTTTCACGATACGCGCTGTCTTTGTCGCTACAAGCGATTGGTGATTGACCTGTGCCAGAATTGCCGTTTCAACAATCTGCGCGTCGATTAAGGGTGCTACAATCGTCATGATCGGCTCATTGGGGTACATGATCGTGCCCTCCGGGAAGGAATAGATATCCCCATGAAATTTGAAATCTTTTAAATAATCCAAAAAGGCATCTGTAAAGGTATTTAAGGAGCGCAGATACTCAATATCCTCATTCGAAAAGTGGAGATTTTCTACGTATTCCACAATCTGTTCAAGTCCCGCAAAGATTGCATAACCGCCTCTGTCGGGATTTTTTCTGTAAAACACGTCAAATGCCACCCGCGATTCCATATCACCGCTGTTAAAATAGCCGTTTGCCATCGTAAGCTCATACAAGTCCATTACCATTGTGAGGTTTCTTTGATCTGCTTGTTTCATCATAATAATTAACGCTTCCTTTCCGTTACTGCTGATACCCTTGTCACATACCTTGCTGTCTCTTTGTGAAAAATTATTGCCTCATAAAGAGGTTTATAAAATATAGTATATCGGATTTTTATGGTAAATACAATTTATTTTTACTGTGTTTGTCATTTTTTTATCAAAGTATATTATCAATGTCAAAAAAGCTGTTATTTCGTAATATTTATTCAATCAAAAAGGATTCCGATTTAAAATTCGCATAATAGCGTCCTTTCTGTGCCGTGAATTTCAAGACGCAATAATCCGGGTCCTTTACACCTCCGGCATAGTACATAGTGTCGCCTTCCTGCCAAATCATTTGTTTGCTGTCGTCGTCCTCAAGTACCTCCATTGTCCCGATCAGCATAACGCCTCGGAAAAAGCGTTTGTCGTAAAAGTAAATGCTCGCATTGGGATTGCTTCGATACTGCGCTACCCGCATGGAGGATGTGTTAGTTGTAAACCAAAATTCTTTGATACCCTCTCGTTTTCGCGGCGGGAGCATCGCCTTCATGTTCGGGAATCCCTCTTCTGAAATGGAAGCGATAAACGAAACATTTTGCTTGTCAATTAAATTTCCGATTGTTTGCTGCGGATTTCTCATCATGGTAAAACCCCTCCTGTTTTTCTTTTATTGTAACAGGAGGGATTTTATTTGTATAGGCTGATTTGTTATTCAATTCCAAAGCATAAAAGAGTAGAATTTTTCAATAGACTTTGCGCCGTGTTTATGATATGATTATATAGCGAAAGACACGAATGAGGTGAAGCTTATGACTGATAATGAGAAACTTGATTTGATACTCTCAGAAATGCAAGGTTTCAAGCAAAAGTTTGATGGGCTTGAACAAAGATTTGACGGGCTTGAGCAAAAATTTGGCGGGCTTGAGCAAAGAATGGATACGCTTGAAAATGAAATTAAAAAGATTAATCTGACTCTTGAAAATGTAACAAACCGCAATATTTCAATTATAGCGGAAGGGCATCTTGATTTGTCAAGAAAGTTGGATGAATGCATCAGACTTTCAAGCGCAGTCAAGGCAAAGCAGGAAATACAGGATATTTATATCAATATGCATGATAATAAATTAAAAGCATTATAGTGTATATGCAACGATATGTATTTACTTAAAACCCGTGGGGAAGAGCAATCTTCCTCATTTTTGACGAAGGAGGATACCTATGCTAAGAAATCGAGATATATTAGAGTTAAAACGTCGTTTCAAAAAGGAAAATTGCACTATCACGAGAATGTGCGGATGTTATGTGGATTCTAATAAAAATAAAATCGTAGAACTGAATGAAACCTTTTTGAATCTGGACGACGAAGAATTTTATAAATACTTAGAGATTGCGAAAAAAGCGCTTTCCGGTACGATCGGAAACAATCTTCTGGAGCTCAAGTTTGCAAAGAGCGAAGAGGAAAGCGGCGGAAAACAGCAGTATCTGTTGGGACTTCGCGAAAGCGGATTGAAAAACCCCGATTTGCTTGAACATCTCTATGATATGATTATTGAAAATTACGATTACGTCGGGAATTATCTGATTCTGATCTTCCATGACGCATATGACGTGATCACGAAAACAAATGATGAACTGAAAATAGACGAATCCGAAGAAGTTTTTACATATCTTCTGTGTGCCATCTGCCCTGTCAATCTCTCAAAGCCGGGGCTTGGCTACCGCGCGGACGAAAACCGTATTGGTGTGCGCATTCAGGATCGTGTTGTCGGTATGCCCGACGTGGGATTTTTGTTTCCGTCGTTTGTGGAACGCTCGACCGACATTCACTCGCTTACTTATTACGTGCGCGACGCGAAGGACTCTCACAGGGATTTTATTGAAACAGCGTTAGGCTGCGGCGCAAAGCGCACCGCAACGGAGGAGCAGAACACTTTCGGTAGTATTGTGAAGGCTGCCATTGCTCCTATTATTGAAGACAGCGACGGAATGCTCCTTGATATTCAGGAAAAGCTGAATGATATTGTGGAAGAACATGAAGCGGCTCTGGAAGATTTAGTCATCATTGAGCCCGAAGATCTTACTCTGACTCCCGAAATGATCAAAGATGTGCTCGCCGACAGCAAAATCCCCGATGCCACAGTTGCGCTGATACAAAGCCATTTCACGGAAGAGTTCAGCGACCAGCCTCCCACAGTGAAAAATCTTGTGAATGAAAAAGCGATTGAGAAAAATAACAAGGAAAAGAAAGAAATTAAGTTGCTGGAAGAGGTTGCCACATTAAAACAGGAGTTAAACGATACCAAACAGGAAAACCTCGAAAAAACGGAGCAGATTGAAACGCTTGTAAAAATGGAAGCTCCCCTTGATCCCGAAGAAGCCAAAAACTGGGCAGAAGTATTCTTGCGCATGAAACCCGATAAAGCGGAGCAGGTCAAGGCGCAGACCATAGATGGTCAGAAGTATCTGCTGATACCGATGGAAGAAAATGAGCATATTAATTTAAACGGAGTGGAAACTACTGTGTAGGTTCCACTCCAAAACCTTTCTTTTCGTTCTCTAAAATTCCCCTTGCAAGATGTGCTCCCACGCATCGCATTCCTTCATATACGCAAGACTTTCGTCGGTTTTAAAATTATCGAGTAATTTTTTCTTTAGATTATCATAAAAAGACCGCTCTGACGGCTGGTATTCCAAATGTTCATATAAGAAAGAATTTGTACAATTTCTGATTGTTTCGATATTAGACATCAATTCTTTTACAATCCGAAGCGTCCCCGTAACGTCCTTTTGCGCGACGGCAAAATCGAGATAACCTGCCATTTCATTGTATTTTCCCATCTCGAAAGTCCTTGCCATTTCACTTTGCTTATCCAGATACATTTTTGCCCTTTCATGATCCTCTTTCTTCATAGAAATCAAATAGAGCATGCTTAGTGCCTGATTTAAGATCTGATACCCCGAAAACAGCAATTTTTCATATATTTTACAGGCTTCTTCCTCCATTCCTTTATGTGTATAAACCGTCGCCTGCCTTAACTGCCGTACAGGATCGTCCTTTGAAAAATACTGCAAATAGCTTTCCGCTTTGTCATACTCCTCTTTTCTGAGGTAAAAACCGAACAACGAATCTGCCGCGTTCTTTTTGATCTGCGGATCCTCATCCTCTAACACCGTCTGATAGTACCGATTGATTGGCTCATCATATTGCCCAGCATTTTCAACTGTTCGCACTAAGCGTCCGGCATCCAAGACAACCGCCACCTGCCATATAAGCTGATTGCAATTTGGATATTCCTGCAATATGCTTTCTGCCCACTGAAAAACTTCGGCATATGCCTCCGTTTCCAGTTTTGCATCAAGCCCTTTGATGATATTATTAATCTCATCAGTAGAAAGCTCCTCGTGAAACGATAACAATTCGTCCAATGATATCCCCAATAATCTTGCAATCGGTGCAAGTAACCCAATATCAGGCTGTGAAACGCCGTTCTCCCACTTATTGACGGCAGGTGTCGTAACGCCCAGTCTGTTTGCCATTTCCTCCTGTGTCATGTCTTTTTGTTTTCTGTATGTTCTGATTACTTTTCCAATCTGCATGGTATTGCCTCCTATAAATTTTTTCACAAAAGCTTTTCTATTCCTAGCATAGCAAAGATTAGGAGACATAACAATTGATTAACTATTAAATAATATTCAATTTTATTAACTGATATTTAATTTTGTATTGAGCATTAAGCTTGTACAATCGATTTTCACTCTTTGTTGACATCATCCTACTCATTTACTATATTTTAGATAAATTACAATCTTATTTCACTCTGCAAGCAAAATCTACAAATCAGTAACCATTACAAACGAACTATTAAAAAATTTATTATTGTAACGATTGCACCTACATATGAAATAGCAGGTTACTCATTAAGCTTTGTCAAAAACAGAAAGGAAAAGTGATTATGTTTCAGTTTCACTATACAATAACAGATGACGATTATATAAAATTTAATCTCAATCATGCACTTCATTCAAAAATAGGTAAGAAAACTTCTTTTTTAAGCAAGCTTATTCTTCCCTGTCTATTTTTGTGCATTGCGCTGTTTTCATTTCTCTATGGTGATATTACACTAGTGATAATAGAACTCATCGAGTTCATAATTATAAGCATTATTTGGATTGTATCCTATAAAAAGTCAGTCTTACGGAGTATTAAAAGAAGAGTTCGCATGATGAAAAAATCCGGACGACTTCCCTACAGCGAAAACGGCACACTGACATTTGAAGAAAATTTTATATGCGACACCACGCCATTGCAGGAAACCAAAACCTCATATAACTTAATTGAGGAAATCTATACAACGAACGAAGCAATCTACATTTATAACAGCGCAGCATCTGCACTCATCTTACCTTACCGTTTTATCGAAAATCAGGCTGTATTTAATAGCCTCGTAGATTTCCTTCAAGCAAAGACAGGCAAAATAATTATCAACATTACCGAATAATATTGACTCAATTTCCAATAAGATAAAAATCCCACATGCAGTTGCGAATACATTCATCTCCAAAACTGTATGTGGGATTTCTTAATTTTTCTTATTCAACAGAACGAGATTATACGCGCTCCACGCCAATCACGACCTTCTCGCCGTTGACGTTCCATTCTTTCGCGTTTCCGCCATTCTCATACTGAATTGCATTTGCAAGAACCTTCTCACCGATCGCGTCCGCGTTTTTCTTTACCACATCCGCAATTTTATCGTTTCCACTGATGTAAACCACAATGTGATCCATAACTTCGAAATCCGAATCCTTTCGCATCGTCTGGATTTTGCTGATGACCTCATAGACAAAGCCTTCCTCAATCAGTTCATCCGTGAGATTGGTATCAAGCACAACCGTTACAGTATTGTCCGCCTCTGTGACATAGCCTTCCTTCTGCGAAATATCAATCAGCAGATCTTCCTCCGCAAGTTTCACTTCCGTACCACTCACGTCAAAAGTGATAAAACCATTTGCCTTAAGTTCATCCATCGCAGCATTTCCGTCAATTGACGAAAGTTTCTCTTTGATGCCGCCAAGCTGCTTGCCGTATTTGGGTCCCACAGTCTTAAGCTGCGGCTTAAAGGTGTATGTTGTAAACTCTCTCACATCATCCGTAAACACAACCTTCTTGACATTCAGCTCGTCCTCGATAATCTCCTGATAGAACGCACCAAGCGTAAACGGCGCTTTGATGAACATTGTACTGATCGGCTGTCTGTTCTTGATATTTGCCGTATTTCTGCAAGCGCGTCCCATTACAACTGTCTTTAAGAGCGCCTCCATATCCGCCTCTAACTGCTTGTCTATCAACTTCTCGTCAACAGTCGGGAAATCACACAAATGAATACTTTCCGGCGCATTCTTGTCAATGCTGCAAACAAGGTTTCTGTAAATATCCTCCGTCATAAACGGTATCATCGGAGCAGCTGCCTTGGAAATCGTCACAAGCGCCGTGTAAAGCGTCATATACGCATTGATCTTATCCTGCTCCATTCCCTTTGCCCAGAAACGTTCACGGCTGCGTCTTACATACCAGTTACTCATTTCATCCACAAACTCCTGCAATGCTCTTGCAGCCTCGGGGATACGATAATTGTCAAGATTGTTGTCAACCTCACCGACTACAGTATTTAGCTTTGACAAAAGCCATTTATCCATAACGGGAAGCTTATCATATTCTAACGTATATTTCGTCGCGTCAAACTGGTCAATGTTTGCATAAAGCACAAAGAACGCATAGGTATTCCAAAGCGTGCCCATGAATTTGCGCTGTCCTTCCTGAACCGCCTTACCATGGAAACGATTCGGAAGCCACGGAGCGGAATTCACATAGAAATACCAGCGAATCGCGTCCGCGCCATACGTTTCAAGCGCCTCAAACGGATCGACCGCATTGCCCTTTGACTTGCTCATCTTCTGACCGTTCTCATCCTGTACATGGCCAAGCACAATAACATTCTCATAAGGCGACTTATTAAACAAAAGTGTAGACTCTGCCATTAGCGAATAGAACCATCCGCGTGTCTGATCAACTGCCTCCGAGATAAACTGTGCCGGAAACTGCTGTTCAAACAGTTCTTTATTTTCAAATGGATAATGATGCTGTGCAAACGGCATCGCACCGGAATCAAACCAACAGTCGATAACCTCCGGAACTCTGTGCATGTCCTTACCGCAGTCAGGACACTTTAAGGTCACTTCATCAATGTAAGGTCTGTGAAGCTCTACCTTTGCGGCATCGGGATTTCCGCTCCTGTCCGAAAGCTCCTGTCTGCTGCCGATGCACTCCTGATGACCGCACTCACACTCCCATACGTTCAGCGGCGTACCCCAGTAACGGTTACGCGAAATGCCCCAGTCCTGAATATTTTCAAGCCAGTCGCCGAAACGTCCCTTACCGATTGACTCGGGAATCCAATTTACGGTATTATTGTTTCTTACAAGATCATCCTTCACGGCTGTCATCTTGATAAACCACGACTCACGCGCGTAATAGATCAGCGGTGTATCGCATCTCCAGCAGTGTGGATAATCATGCTCAAATTTCGGAGCGTCAAACAAAAGTCCTTTATCTTCCAAATCCTTTAATACCATCGGATCTGCTTTCTTAACAAACACGCCCGCGTAAGATGTTTCCTCAGTCATCTCACCCTTGCCGTTTACAAGCTGTACAAACGGAAGGTCATACTTTCTGCCGACCTGCGCATCGTCCTCACCAAATGCAGGCGCAATATGTACGATACCCGTACCGTCTGTCATCGTAACGTAATTGTCACATGTGATAAAATGCGCTTTCTTGCGCTGCTTTTCGATAATGCCTGCCGCAAAATCAAACAGCGGCTCGTACTCTTTTTTCTCTAAATCCGTTCCTTTATAGGTTTCCAAGACCTCATATGTCTTATCGCCCTCATTTTCTGCAAGCTTTCCAAGTACCTTGTCAAGCAGTGCCTCTGCCATATAATAAGTATAACCGTCCACTGCCTTTACTTTGCAGTAAGTTTCCTCCGGATTAACGCAGAGCGCTACGTTTGACGGCAGTGTCCACGGTGTGGTTGTCCATGCAAGAAAATATGCATCCTCGCCTACAACTTTAAAGCGGACAACCGCAGAACGCTCCTTGACTGTCTTATATCCCTGCGCAACCTCCTGCGAAGAAAGCGGTGTTCCGCAACGAGGACAGTAGGGCACAATCTTAAAGCCTTTGTACAACAGCTTTTTATCCCAAATCTCCTTTAACGCCCACCACTCTGACTCGATAAAGTCATCATGGTAAGTAACATAAGGGTCGTCCATATCCGCCCAGAAACCGACTGTGCCGGAAAAATCTTCCCACATTCCTTTGTATTTCCAAACAGATTCCTTACACTTTTTGATGAACGGCTCCATGCCGTATTCTTCAATCTGCTCCTTGCCGTTTAAGCCGAGCAGTCGTTCAACCTCAAGCTCCACAGGAAGTCCGTGCGTATCCCAACCCGCCTTTCTCGGAACCATATAGCCTTTCATTGTTCTGTAACGCGGAATCATATCCTTGATAACGCGCGTCAGCACATGTCCGATATGCGGCTTTCCGTTTGCCGTAGGCGGTCCGTCATAAAATGTGTATGTCTCGCCCTGCTTGCGGCTTTCCATACTCTTTTTAAAAATATCGTTGTCTTTCCAAAACTTCTCGACCTCTTTTTCACGGTCCACAAAATTCATGTTTGTTGAAACTTTTTGATACATTATTTTATCTCCTTCATCTGATGATTCTTATTATTTTTCTTTCTATTGCGACATTACGCATTATTATAGCACACTTTTTCGCGATTGTGTAGTCCCCGATTCTTTGCCTTTTTTCACACGGAAATCATGCAGTTGCAAATTTGCGATTGTTACTTCCGAATATACGTCACAAACGCATTCCGATTCTGTAAAAACATGTTCGTCGCATCATTCATTCCGATTTTATAGACCGTGCCCGTTGCGGGATTCATGACCACCACGTTCAACTCATTAAATCCAATCAACAGCATTGCCCGCCCGTCCTCAAAATTCACAAGCACGGGAATATCCTTGTTGACATAATACAGAACCGCATCAAGGCTCACACCCCGAAGCTCCAGCGCCCTTGTGTCGTTTAGGTTTTCCTCTAAAATCTGCGTGACACTCTTACCGCGGTCAAGCAACGGCTGAACATTTTTTACAACGCCCTCAAATTCCAGTATGGTTTCAAGACATGCGGCAAGCTCCGTGCTGTCCTCCTCGACCGTCTTTCCCGTGATCGCCATAATCTGATTTCTCGTGCTGCGCGAGGTCTTTTTCCAAATATAGTCACCATTCTCGTCTACAACCGTACCGTTGATCGCATACGCAAGATTGATCGCGTCCGCTTCATGTGTAAAGGTTCCGTCTATGCCGTATTTACCATATACATAGTAACGGTTTATAGGGTGTTCGATTTCAATCTTCATTTCCCTCGATCCTTCAAACATCAAAAGAAGCGGCAGCGTGTGTTTGAGTTTCTTTGGCTCTATCACATTCTTCAAAACAAGCTGTACAATATTTTCATAGTTTTGTGTGGCAACAACCTCCGAAGAATTGTACCCGTTATCCTCCACCACGTTATTCACGATCTGGTCCGGATCGCTCTCCGTATAGCTGCCTGTTTCCTCATCTTTTACCACCCTCGTAAGCGTAATGAGGTTGTCTGCGATTGTCGCTCCCGTGACGTAAAGCCCGTCGCTTTCGTGCTCATATGTCTTTAAGATATTCCCCCGCTCATCCTGGATATACACAGCATACATCAGAAAAATAACCGCGCCCGAAACATCCATATCAATATCGTCGTACCTTGCCACACCGTAAATCAAATCCTCGTTGATAAAACCAAGCGGCAAAAGCCTGTCGCTGCCCGTCGCCCTGATCTCGCCTCTGTCTCCCGTATTCAGATCCATGGTGATCAGCCTTGTGCAGTCGTACGCGTCCTCCGAATTCTGCCACACAAGCATCTTGTTGCTTGCAGACACCTGAAAGCTTCCCTGTTGAAGATTATCCGCTACCACGCTGCTTGTACGCTCAATCAAGCTGACCGCCAAAATCTCTCCGTCAAGATAAATATAAAACACACCGCTCTTATTGATATAAGAGAGCTGGTCCACATCTGTCTTGAGCGTCGCAAACGACTTATCATACGGTATAAACATCAATTCTTCCACCGTGTTCAGCATACCGTTGTACTCATAGATTTCCACGCCGATACTGCCCTCATGTCTGCCCCGGTTCATATAGCCGTACACGATAAACATAACGTTTCCCGTTTCATCGACATTTAAAATTTTGATGCTGTGATTGTCATAACTGCTGCGCAAATCGTTCCCGTCATAAAAGCTAAACAGATATGCCATCTTTTTGTCAACGGAATGATAGCACAAAAGCTGGTTTTCGTTTATAAATGCAAGGTTGGAGCCACCGTCGCTCTCCATCATCTCCACATTGCTGTTCCGAATGCCGAGCATGATTTTATTGCTTGCATAAACATCTGCCTCGGGGTCAAAAATCCGGTTCATGCTGCGCTCGTAATCAAGAAGATAGATTCGATCTTCCGTGTACCTTATACGAAAAAACTCTACAATATTATAAGCAGCAATTTCCTTATTCCATGAACCGTTTCCCGAAGTCTGAACCCTGTAATAAAGCTTTATCGATGCCGTGCTTTGGTCAATTTCACTGATCATCATCTGCGGCGAGGTAATTTCCTTAACATTCAAATCCGCCCATGTCACCTGATTGAGGCTGCAATGGATATCCACGAAACTAAGCGTCGTGTTATCTCCCTTCGCGTTCGGCTCAAGGTACATCGCAAGATCTTTTGCCCGATCCTTGTCAAAGGTCTTTTCATGAAAATCCTTTACAAAGGCAAGCTTCTGCGCCGTGTGGTACTCTGTACCGTCTATGATGCGGGTATAATAACGGATCTGCTCCCCGCCCGTTTCAAGCATCAATATCCAGTTATACTCCACATTACTTTCAATCAAATCCTTAATCGTTACAGTGGCGGTAATCTGCTCCGCGTCTTCCGCATAATTCTCGACCGGCGTGCTCTCCACAAGCCGCTCTCCGTCAATGCTGCGCACTTCAAAGGAAATTTTATCAATGCTGTTTCCGTATTTATCAATTGTAAAACCAAGCGTTCTTCCGTCGCCAAGCGGCGTGATGGTATCCCTGAAAAAACTTCCGTTGATCACCTGCCGCAGACCGTACATGTAATTGTGCGGGATGCCGCCTGTCGTGATATGCACCATCGGAAGTGACGCTTGTGTCATATTTGCTGTCATCTCCTCATTGCCCTTATTGTAAATGCTGCTGCTCACAAAAAGGGTAAGGATAAACACAGCAAGGCATACAATCACCTTACTGATCGAATTTTTCATAGATGTCCTCCGTTAAAAGCGTTTCAAGCGTAGGTCTGATATTTAAAAATTGTTCCAGTTCCTTTAACTGTGTGTCTGCCGCCTTGTACCGCATACGCTCCTTTTTCACAGCTCTGATCAACAAATTTTTCGGCGTATTCTCCATGTCGATAAATTCGAGCAGCTGCGTGTCATATCCCTGACTTTCCAAAAGGTTTGCGCGAATTGCGTCAGTCATGAGCGCAGCCATTCTTTCCTTTATGATACCGTACTTTAAAACAGGCGCAAGTTCGGGACATTTGATCTGCCTGTTGAGTTCATGCTGGCAGCACGGAACGGATAAGATTACTTTTGCATTCCATTGAACCGCCTTGGCAAGCGCGTAGTCTGTCGCCGTATCGCATGCATGAAGCGTCACCACCATGTCTACCTGTGTCGCACCCTCATAAGCGCCGATATCTCCTACAAGGAATTTTAACCCATCATATCCAAATTTATCCGCAAGCGCCTGACACTTGGCAATAACGTCTTTCTTCAAATCAAGACCTGTGACACGAATGTCATATTTATTCATCACCTTGAGATAATAGTACAACGCAAATGTTAAGTAAGACTTACCACAGCCGAAATCAATGATATTGAGCGTCTTTCCCTCCTCATACGCAAGCGCCGGCAAAATATCCCGGACAAATTCGAGATATCTGTTAATCTGGCGGAATTTATCGTACTTCGCATTCACAATTTTTCCGTCGGGCGTCTGCACGCCAAGCTCCACCAAAAACGGCACGGGCTTGTCCTGCGGAAGAATGTATTGTTTTGTCCTGTTATGTGAAAGGAGCTGCGCATCTGCCGAAGAAACAGCGGCAACTTTTTCCTTGGTCGTCACTTTTCCTTTTTTACTCACCAATACGGTAAGACTGTGACGTTCCGTTTTTGCCTCAAGCTGCTTAAAGTCGTTTTTCATCGCGTCCGCAATAAAATCCGCAAGCTCGTTTGCCGGAATGTTTTTATGAAACACTTTTGTTCCGACAAAGCTCTCTGCCTGATACCAGAGTTCTTCCTTCTTTAATACCGGGCGGATTTTAAGCTTTTGAATTTTCTCCCTGTCGCGCGGATTGCTTGCGATCATGGTCAGAATTTTCTCATTGTTTTCTATATAATTGTTGATTTTTTTTGTTAAATTTTCCATGATAATGATTATAGCACGATTTGGCAGGATAAGGAAATGAAATATTACTAAAAAATCCCTATAAAGTCAATTGTGGGTGACTTTATAGGGATACTGGATTATATTTTCCATATTATATTGACTTTCGCTCTAAACAGTTATCATATGGGAATCACATGGTATCATTCAATTTTACAATCCAAATGTACGATACAACCACGCTTTACTATCAACCAACATATGCAAAATTCTAACTATGTAAATGGTGTCCTCCTCAATCACATAATAAATCTTGTAATTGCGATAATAAT
>JAIEDW010000352.1 GCA_029067805.1 Lachnospiraceae bacterium | reverse complement strand
CCAGCGCAATGTCTTTTTCCGCTGAGATATATCCAAACGGAAAAAGTAACGTTGCATATAAACACCTCGCAATCGCTTCCTCTGCCACATTCAAAAGATGCGCTGTGATGCCAATATGCTTTATCTTTCCTTCCTTCTTCGCCTGTAACGCCGCATCATACACGCCGTCTTCCTCACCCGGTCGAAAGCACTTCGGTGCACAATGAAGCTGATAAATATCAACATAATCTGTCTTTAAATTATTTAACGATGTTTCAAGGTCTTTGCGAAGCTGCTCTCCTGTTTTTGCCGTCGTCTTTGTCGCGATATAGTATTTGCTCCTGTCAATTCCCTCAAACGCTTTTCCGAGCTTTTCCTCGCTGTCGCTGTAAGCACGCGCTGTGTCAAAAAAGTCCACGCCGCCGTCAAAAGCCATGCGGATTATTTTTACTGCAGTTTCCATATCAACTCTCTGAATCGGCAGTGCGCCAAATCCGTTTTTGTTTACTACAATTCCCGTATTTCCTAACTTTACTTTAATCATAAGAATCCCCCATTCTTCGCAGTTACTTCATTGTTTCAAAGACAGCACGGACACCGTAAGACATTGTATCAAATGCATTCTGATAATTATATGCGGTATTCTTTGCAAGCATATTACTGATCCCTGTGGTAATCATCCAAAGGCATTCCGCTGCTCTTTTGCTGTCCGTTTTCGCATTGACTTCTCCCTGCGCCTTTCCTTTCTCTATAAGCTGCTCAAGCGCCTGTAAAAGTCCATTTTGAATGCCATTCTCTGTCATTTCATAGAGTGTCGTATAGTATTGGAAGTAACCATTATGCTCATAAATATACGTAAACGCAGCCGCAATCTTTTTCATAAAATCATCGTAATACGAGGTGTTTTCTTTCACTGCCGCTCTTGCGTTTTCAATGAGTTCTTCATTGCATCTCTTTCCGACCATTAAATTGATTTCATTAATATCGCGAAACCGATTATATATGACACGTCTGTCACAATTTAACTCCTTGCACAATCTTGTCACGGTCAATGAGCCAGCACCCTCTTTGCATCCAATGTTTACCGCCAAAGAAATAATGCGCTTGCTCATTTCGTCCTCAATTCGTTTTCCTTTTGAGAATGCCATATCTAAAAACCATGCCCCTTCCAAAACATGCGAGTTTGGCTGCATAGCACAACCTCTCACCTCATCTGTAACCGTTCATAACCAAATACTTTAAACTAAATTTTATCAGCTATCCAAGAATCTGGCAAGCGATAATTCATTTCTATTTTATTGGATTGCATTTCCAGTATAAAGCTGATAATATTTTCCCTGTTCCGCAATCAGTTCGTCATGCGTTCCACGCTCAATAATCCTTCCCTGTTCCAGTACCATAATACAATCGCTGTTTCTAACCGTAGAAAGTCTATGTGCGATCACAAAGGTAGTTCTGTCCTTCATCAGCTTATCCATGCCGTCCTGTACAATCTTCTCGGTACGCGTATCAATCGAACTTGTAGCCTCATCAAGAATCAGAGCCGGCGGATCGGCAATCGCCGCTCTTGCGATTGCAAGAAGCTGCCTTTGTCCCTGACTTAAATTCGCGCCGTCGCCCGTCAGCAATGTGTTATACCCTTGCGGAAGACGCTCAATAAAACTGTGCGCATTCGCAAGTTTTGCTGCCTCAATAACCTCCTCGTCAGTCGCATCAAGCTTTCCGTATCTGATATTTTCCATAACAGTAGCCGTAAACAAATGTGTGTCCTGCAACACAATACCAAGCGAACGTCTTAAATCCGCTTTCTTGATTTTGTTGACATTAATACCGTCATAACGAATCTTGCCGTCCTGAATGTCATAAAACCGATTGATCAGATTCGTAATCGTTGTCTTTCCCGCGCCTGTAGAGCCTACAAAGGCAATCTTTTGTCCGGGTTCCGCAAACATCTTAATATTGTGAAGCACAATCTTGTCATCACTGTAACCAAAATCCACGTCATCAAATACAACGCCGCCCTCAAGCCGCTGATAAGTAGTCGTATCGCTGTCTTTGTGATAATGCTTCCATGCCCACATACCTGTGCGCTGATTTGTTTCCTTAATCTCACCATTGATTTCCTCGGCATTGACAAGGGTAACATATCCCTCATCCTCCTCGGGCTTCTCATCAATCAGTTTAAACACCCTGTCTGCACCCGCAAGCGCCATTACAATCGAGTTAAACTGCATACTTACCTGGTTGATTGGCATATTAAAACTCTTATTGAATGTCAGAAAGCTTGCAAGTCCGCCAAGTGTCAGACCGCCGATATTTCCAATCGCAAGGATACCTCCCACGATTGCGCAGACAACATAGCTCACATTTCCAAGCTGTAAATTAATGGGTCCAAGCATATTTCCGAAACGGTTTGCGTTGTACGCGCTGTCAAAAAGCTCATCATTGAGTTCATTAAAACGCGCAACATTCGCCTCCTCATGACAGAATACCTTTACTACCTTCTGTCCTTCCATCATTTCCTCAATAAACCCGTTCACAGCTCCCAAAGACTTCTGCTGTGACAGAAAATACCGCCCCGAAAGACCTGTCGCTTTCTTCGTGACAAACAGCATAATTGCCACCATAACAAGTGTTGTAAAAGTCAAAGGCACACTCAGTGAAAACATACTGATCAGCACTGTCACAATTGTGATTGCGCTGTTTAAGCACTGCGGCAGACTCTGGCTGATCATCTGGCGCAGCGTATCGATGTCATTTGTGTAGCATGACATGATATCACCGTGTGCATGGGTATCAAAGTATTTAATGGGCAGCGTTTCCATATTTCCAAACATCGCATTTCTGATGTTTCGCATCGTACCCTGACTGACATTAATCATAATGCGGTTATAAAGATATGCGGAAAAAGCGCCAACTGCATAAAAACATGCCACTCTTGCGATTGCATGTGCAAGTCCCGAAAAATTAGGGTTCGGAGTTCCTAACAG
>JAIEDW010000351.1 GCA_029067805.1 Lachnospiraceae bacterium | reverse complement strand
ACTCCGTTCAAGAGCTTCATCAACCGATAATTGCCGCTCTCAATGCATGCGCGCACTTGGTCAAGCATCTTTTTTGAGTAGATGCCGCAAAGCGGATGAATGTAATCTTCGTCCATCAATACATAGCAGTCGTAATCAGAGCAAACAAACTCCTGCATATATGACACAAGCTCTTTTGTGACAAACGGCATGTCCGCCGCGCAGATAAAAATGTATTCTTCCTCTGCCGCCTTTAAAAGCTGATAAATTCCCTCAAGAGGTCCGATATCCTCGTGCTCATCATACACCACACGAAGCCCCATATCTTCATACGTGCCTTTTTCGGCAGCCGAAATAATCGCTTCGGAAAAGCTGCCAAGTTCGTCTGCTATTTTATCAATAAAACGCTTTTCGTTAATCGTGAGCAGCGCTTTATTCTTTCCCATGCGTGTACTTTTTCCGCCCGCAAGAATACCCGTACTGATGTTCATTCCTACACCTTCGCTTTTTTCAACATAATCTCATTTTTCGAATCGTTACCTTGTCCCCGACAGAAACACTTGTCTCCGCCGCAAAGTCAATAAAGCAGTTACACTGCGTCATATTGGAAATCACGCTGGACGCATGCGTCTGCGTCGGAAGAAATACATTTCCGTCCTCCTCATAGGCACGCACAAACCGCCTCAGCTTATTTGTCTTTGCATACGCACTCTTAAGCGCTGCCTTTTTTACGACAGGCTTATAGCTGTCATTATGCAGCAGCGCCGCTGCAAGTTCCCAAAAATAGATTTCAAAATTTACCATTGCGGCATACGGATTTCCCGAAAGACTAAGAATCGGTTTTCCCTTTAACATGCTCCCGATTGTCGGTGTTCCCGGCTGTATGTTTGCCCTTGTAAAAAGCCGCTGCGCCCCTGCCTTTTCTAAAACCGCGGGCAGCAAATCCTTTTTTCCCACAGACACACCGCCGGTTGTGATAACAATGTCCGCACAGTCTGCCGCCTCAAGAAGCATCTCTTCAAGCGCAAGCTCTTCGTCAGCACAAACCCGTTCATACGAAACACAAAAGCCTTCTCTTTCCACAGCTGCCTTTAATATATATAAAATACTGTTGTAAATCTTTCCCTTTTCCAGCGCCGTTCCGATCGGCGTAAGTTCTGACCCCGTTGATATCAACGCCACCCTAAGCTGCCTGTATGCCTCTACATACTCTGTCCCTGTACTCGCAAGCAATCCGATATGAAGCGGCGTGATCACGCTGTTTTTTTCCAGCACAGTTTCGCCCGCTTTCATGTCCTCACCTACTTTGCAGTAATTCGCATAAGATTTTACCGACGCGTATATCGCAACATTGTCCATGCCATAGTCCGTATCCTCCTGTCGTATTACCGCGTCGAAGCCCTCGGGGATATACGCTCCTGTCATAACGCGCACAGCGCTGTTTGGCTGATAGGACAGCTCGTTGCAATCCCCTGCGCAGTTCTCTCCTAAAACCTTTAAAACAACAGGATTTTCCTTTGACGCATTCTCAATCTCCGAAGCGCGCACAGCATAACCGTCCATCGCGGACTTCGGAAACGCGGGAACAGGCTGTTCTACACAGACTGCTTTTGCCGCCACTCTGTTACAGGCATCGGTAATATGCACTCGCTCTATTTCTGACACTGGTGTCACTTTCTTCAAAAATAAGTCAACGCACTCCTCGATTTCCATAAGACTCTCCTAATTTCCTTCGTTGTATATCTCATAGCTGTCCGGCCATGCTCTGCAGATCAGCGTCAGATGATACTGCTTTGCCATTTCTACCGCATCAATGGTCGGCACTGCTTTTGACACAAGCGCCGGTATCCCTGCCATGATTGCTTTCCGCGCCATATCAACAGGAACCCTCCCTGTTGTAAACAGCATACAATCCTCAAATGCCAAACCGTTTATCAGCGCATATCCGACTGCCTTGTCGAGCGCATTATGCCTTCCGATATCCTCAAACACGCCCTGATATTCTCCTTTACAGGAAAGATAACAGCTATGCGTGCCTGCTGTTTTTTTGTGCAATGACGCGTTTTCACTAAATTTATTGATCAGCGCAAAAACATGCTCCTTTGAAACCGTCGTACGCGCTACCGGCTGAAGCGCTTTTGTCCCATAAAAACCGCCCAAAATCCGATTATCCGTACAGCATGTCGGCTCAGTCGGCAGTTCTTGTTCTTTGTTTCCAAACGCCGGTTCCCGCTTCAAATATAATTTTGCCCTGTTTCCGCTCTCACATATGTAAAGACTTTCCACATCGTCACTGCTCTCGATAAAGCCCTCTGTCACAGCGCGTCCCAGTATAAGTTCCGCCAGTTTATTCGGCGTACACACAAGTCGAAGCGCAGGTTTTTCGTTAATGCTTACCTCGATGACATGCTCTTTTACCAGACTTGCCGCCTTTGTATCGACTGTCCCGTCCGGTCTGAGCGCTTTTGCCTCCGTAAGAAAAGTCTGCTCTATCCCCACAAATCGATTATTGATTGTCATGCCAAACCTCCGTGCATTCCATGACACAATGCCTCTCGATGTTTTTTCACACGTTTCAAAACAAAACCGTATTGAGAGAAGTATATCATAAATCCGACAAAAAAACAAATGGATTGAAACGGATTAAAAGATTCGCAAATGTTGAATACACACGGTTTTAATGTTATGATAAGATTACTATGGAAAACATATCCTCAAATACAGCGAAAGAGAGAGCGGTAAATGAAACTGTGCAGTAATGAATTTTTTGATTTTTTTATGGCAATCCCCGATTCAATAGATTCTATTGAGGAGCTTTCGGGTTATATTGCAAAAGCAGTGGCTCCTGTGTGCGAGCTGTGCGGCATCGGGAAAATAGAGTTATGCCTGAACAATCCAAAATCGCCGTATGAGGAACGCATCAAGGACAATATCACCATGCTCTACTGCCATCCCGAAGGGTATGACGACAGTTCTATCGATAACTGCGTCAATAACATATATACCACACATTCCGGCGGCACTGCCGAAGTAATATTCTATCCGCGCAAACAGACAGTATGGAATGACGACGATCTGGAATGCCTCAAATTTCTTTCAAACATCATCAATACGCTCTGCGGAAAGGCGGGACTTGCAAAACTCGCACAGATTTCCGCCGTGACAGACGCGCTCACGGGCATTGCAAACACAGACGGTATCGATGTTTTCATTTCGGACTGCTGTGAAAGAAATGTCGAAACGGCGTACACGGCAATTTATGTTGATATTAAAAATTTCAGTTATTTTAATAAACAGTTCGGCGTGTCTTATGCCGATGTCATTCTGAAAAAGTACGCGCATTGTCTTCGCGACTTTATGCGCAAAGACGAAATCTGCGGCAGACTTAATGATGATAATTATTTAACGATCATAAAAAACAACCGCGTCGACAAATTTTTGGACTTTATATCAGACGTACAGCTGCACCTGAACATCGACGATATTGTAAATACATTCAATATACAGGCAAAAATATGCGTTTATCCGATTACGGAGAAAAACACTCTAAGCACCATAATCCACAATATCTCGACTGCGCTCAATGCAGCAAAAGACTCCGCCGATCATGATCGCGTGTGGTTTGAGCCAGGTATGTTAGATGATATGATGCACGAGAAAGAAATCGCAAACAATTTCTCAAAAGCGATCGCGCTTAAGGAATTTGATGTCTATTATCAACCCAAATTTCTTCTTGAAAGTGGGAAACTGTGCGGCTGTGAAGCGTTGGTAAGATGGAATCGCAACAGCAGTCTTCTTTCCCCCGCCGATTTCCTCCATGTCCTTGAAAAGGACGGAACAGTCTGCGCGCTCGATCTGTATGTGCTTGAGGAAGTCTGTATCCGGCTTCGCGCATGGCTCGACGCAAACATCACTCCTGTGTGCGTGTCCATTAACTTTTCAAAGGTACATCTGCACAATCGGTTTCTTGCGGAGGACATCATGAAAGTGTTAAACAAATACGCCATTCCGCCCCAGTATATTGA
>JAIEDW010000350.1 GCA_029067805.1 Lachnospiraceae bacterium | reverse complement strand
CTCTGCTTGTTACTGTTCACTCCGTTCCAGTAACAGGTAAAAATCCATGCAAAATCACCTTCGGTGATGGATTTTTACTTGACTCCGATACGTTTTCGCACGGACTTAGCAGTAAATGCTAAGTCCTGTCTGAACAGTAACCTCTGCTACCCTACCTGGCAGCGCATCGGAAACTTTAACTGATATATTGAATTTTTATGCATGTATTTATGCATATTATTCATATTAATTGTTTATATTTTACGTTTTTATTCATTTTTGTCAAGATAAAATGTATAATTTTTCACTTGATTTATACTTTACAATGATGTATAGTATTTTTAGTCGTATGTTACATACAAATTAACAGAGAAAAAGGAGAACTTATTATGAAAGAAAAAGTTGTACTTGCTTATTCGGGCGGTCTTGATACGACTGCTATCATTCCTTGGTTAAAGGAAAATTTTGATTATGACGTTATCTGTGTCTGCGTGGACTGCGGACAGGAGGAGGAGCTTGACGGTCTGGAAGAGCGCGCGAAATTCTGCGGCGCCGAAAAGCTTTATATTGAAAATGTCGTTGATGAATTCTGTGACGAGTATATCGTTCCCTGTGTACAGGCAAATGCCGTTTATGAGAACAAATATCTTTTAGGTACCTCGATGGCGCGTCCGCTCATTGCGAAAAAGCTTGTTGAGATTGCAAGAAAAGAGGGCGCTACCGCAATCTGCCACGGCGCTACAGGAAAAGGAAACGATCAGATCCGTTTCGAGCTTGGCATTAAGGCGCTTGCACCCGATATCAAGATTATTGCCGCATGGAGAAATGATAAATGGACAATGGACTCCCGCGAGTCCGAAATCGAATACTGTAAGGCACACGGCATCAATCTTCCGTTCTCAGCAGATTCGTCTTACAGCCGTGACAGGAATATCTGGCACATCAGCCACGAGGGACTGGAGCTTGAAGATCCCGCAAACGAACCGAACTACGACCATTTGCTCGTGCTCGGCGTCACACCCGAAAAGGCTCCCGAGGAAGGCGAGTATGTTACAATGACATTCGAGAAGGGTGTTCCGAAGACAGTAAATGGAAAGGCAATGAAAGTTTCCGATATTATCAAGGAATTAAACAGACTCGGCGGAAAGCACGGCATCGGCATTGTTGACATCGTCGAGAACCGCGTAGTCGGCATGAAATCACGCGGCGTTTATGAAACACCGGGCGGAACAATCCTTATGGAAGCGCATCAGCAGCTTGAGGAACTGATTCTTGACCGCGATACTTATACCTTAAAGAAGGAAATGGGCAACAAGCTTGCCGACACGGTTTATGAAGGAAAATGGTTTACACCGAAACGCGAGGCAATTCAGGCATTTATCGAAAAGACACAGGAATATGTGACCGGTGAAGTGAAGTTTAAACTTTACAAGGGCAATATCATCAAAGCCGGCGAAACAAGTCCTTACACGCTTTATAATGAAAGCATCGCGTCATTCAAGACAGGTGATCTGTATGATCATCATGATGCAGAGGGCTTTATCAACCTCTTTGGACTTTCCTGCAAGGTTCGTGCAATGAAGATGCAGGAACAAAACGAGAAATAAAGATATGGTTGTCATCAGTATTATCGCAGGATATTTCGTGGTGATGAATCTGATTGGCTTTGCCATGATGGGCATTGACAAACGAAAGGCGGTTAAGAAGCTCTGGCGTATCCCCGAGTACACCTTCTTTGTCGTTGCCATCATCGGTGGCAGCATCGGCGCCATCATCGGAATGCACCTGTTTCATCATAAAACGCGTCACTGGTATTTCGTCTATGGGCTGCCAATCATCCTTTTGTTACAGGTGGCGCTGATTGTGTTCATCGCAAATTCCCCATTACAATTTTCCATTATGTAATTCCCATTACATTATCGGTAATGGGGAATTTTTTTCTGTTCCTTTTTACTAAATTATGCTATAATATTTTTAATTCATTTGGCATTTGGAATAATTTAAAGTACAAACAGAGGTGAAGGGTATGCATGTTGCAATATGTGATGATAATGTAGCTGACAGAAAGCATCTTGAGCGTCTTTTATCGCGCGAATCCGATAAGCGTCGGGATACGCCAAATATTTTGTATGTCGATTCTTACGGCGATAAGGATCACTTTCTGATCAATCCTTTGAAATACAATATTATTTTTATGGATATGTGCTATGAGAAGGGCACGGTGGAGTACATTCTGGACGCGCTTGTGGAGATGGGGTATTCTGCGCCGCTGATCTTGTATTCTTCGCGAATCGATTACACGACAATTCCCAATCTGCCCGATTTCGTGGTTCATGCGAAAAAGCCTTATATTCCTGAACCGCTACCCACGTTTCTTGCGCTGGGCGATGAAAATGTACGTGGATATGTTCCCACCATATTCGTCCATCAATCCGCCGAGGCAATCTCTGTGGAAAAGGACGAAATTGAATATGCCATTGCCGCAGAAAACGGTACAACTCTGCACATGCTTGACGGTACCCGAATCGATATCGATGACACGATCACAGACCTTGTGCAGATTTTAAATCCATATGAAGAGTTTGAACGTGTAAATAAAAACGGCATCGCAAACTTTAAGTTTGTTTCTGCCGTTATGCCGTTTCAATTAATCATGCAAAGTTATTATCAGTTTCCAATCTCTCTGCTTCGCTATCGCGAGTTCAAGTTTTTGAAGGAAGAGATGGAACATTTTAACTGATTATCACTATATTGTCACTATAACACCGCCGTCATTGGCATACATGCTGCTGATGCCCGCTGTGTCCATGATCACGACTTCTTTGACCGTTATTTTTTCCACAATCTGTTTCCTTACGCTCTCTGCCGCGGAGAAATTATTGCAATGTGTGATCATCAGACGTCTTGATTCCGGATTTTTCACGTTTCCGACTGCCGTTTCCACCAGCTTCGCAAGTGCTTTTTTCATGCCGATTCCCTGTCCCAACTGAATAATACTGCCGTTGTCGTCTGCCATAAGGGGCTTGATGTTGAGCGTTGACGCGACGAGCGCCTTTACTCCTGAGAGTCTTCCGTTTTTGCGCAGCGTATCCAGATTTTCCAACACAAAGTAGGTGCGCATTTCTTTGACATACTGCTCGATATTTTCCTTAATCTGGGCAAACGAAAATCCCGCCTCCTCATACTCCATGATCATATAGGCAAGCTGTGTTTCGCCGCATGACGCCGAACGGGAATCAACCACATAGATATCCTTTTCGCCGTAAGCGTCATGATATAGTTTTTTTCCAAGCTCCGCGCTGTTATAGCTGCCGCTTAACTGGGAAGAAAGCGTCACTGCATACACACGCTCCGCCTCGGTTTTATATGCCTCCATATATCGCTCCGGTGACGGACATGCCGATTTCGGACATGTAGGACATGCCGCTACCGTATCTAAAAATTCACGCTGATTAAATTTTTCGTCATCCGGTTTTTCATAATCATCTCCCACGATAAGCGTTAGCGGTACAATCTCAAAACGCGGATCTTTCTTGAACGCTTCGGGCAATTCACAACAACTGTCCACTACTATTTTATAACTCATTTTTGACCTCCCGGAATTATTGTTACCGTTTAACGTGGTTTTAATAACTACATATCATCATATTATCATATATACATTCGTTTGAAAAGAGTTTTTATCTGTTTTCTTGAAGTTTTTTACAGAATTATGTATACTTAGGATTGTATGGTTTTTTGTGTGATTTTACGGAAAGGTAAAGATTATATGATTTCATTGCAAATAAAGACAACAAAAAGTATTATGAATGCGCTGCTCGCGTCGGAGTGTTTTGACGCCTTTTTGCTTGAGGAGGCTGTGATCACCACGTTCAACACATTCCATATTGACGGGCATGTTGTGAAGGACTTTTACACTGCCGATGAACTTTCGGAAGTACAAGCGGACTTTTCCCATTGGAAGGATATCCGCCCGTTCTGTTTTCAGATCATAAAAGGAAAAAAGACGCCAGTTTCATTTAAGGTGGTGCTCCATGCCCCCGATCAGATTATTGAAAAAATAGCAGCAGACCCCGAATGCGGAGTCGCCGCTAATCTGATACGCGCCCTTGCGCTCAATATCCGTTATGATAACGGACGTGTTTTGTGTGTGACGGGAAGTTCCTATACGACGTTTCTCATGGATAAGAGTGCAGAAAAGCTCTGGGACACACATGTCCGCCGTATGTTCTCGGAACTGAATATTGACTTCGAAGAAGTATAGGCTCTATGCCTTTGCGGTCTTTGACTTGAATATCAAACTTGCGATATAGCCAAAAATAAGCGCCGCACTGCACCCTACGGCTCCGTTTGTAAAGCCGCCCTTAAAAAGTCCGATAAAACCGTCCTCGTCCACGGCATCTTTAATGCCTTTCATCAGGATATTTCCATATCCCAAAAGTGGAACGTTTGCGCCCGCTCCCGCATACTCCGCAAACGGCTCATACATTCCAAAAAAGCTGATCACTGCACCCAGACATACCAAAAGCACCATCACGCGTCCCGGGAGCAGTTTGGTACGGTCAAGTAAAATCTGCGCCAAAGCACAAATCAAGCCGCCGACCCAAAATGCATTCAAGTAATCCATCATCTGAATATCCTCCAATTCCTGCTCATCGCAGTCTATTCGGTTCTTTTTTATTCAGTATGCGGATTTGATTAATTTTTTATTCGTTTTGAAATCTCAAAAACAATTTCCCGAATATTTTTGCCTTCACAGTCAATTATGAGGTTTGCATATTTTTCGTATAACGGCACACGCTCGTCATACAGTTGTTTCAGACTCTGTCCCGGCTGAAACACAACACCTCGTTCCGTAAGATCGCCAAGCCGTTCAGCAATCCCTTCATATTGAAGCCGCAAATAACATATCATTGCAAATTCTGCCAGATGCCGCATCGCGTCGTCCCGATAGACTGCGCTTCCTCCTGTGGCGATAACCGCCGCTTTCGGATTAAGAGATGCGTTCACGGCTCCCTCAATATCAAGAAATCCTTCGAAGCCGTGCTCCTCTATCAGTTCATAAAGCTTTTTTTCTTCACGCTCCTGTATAAGCAAATCCGAATCGATAAAAGAAATCCCCAGATTTTTGGCAAGCACCACACCAATCGTGCTCTTCCCCACACCGGGCATTCCAATCAATACAATACTCTTTTTTCTCAAAAAATCACCCCGGTTTTATTTTCCGATGAAGGCAATCACTTCCACTTCGCAAAGCACGCCCTTTGGCAAATCCTTGACTGCAACACAGCTTCTTGCGGGATTTTTTGTAAAGTATTTTGCATAGACCTCGTTAAATGATGCAAAATCGGCTATCTCCGCCAAAAAACAGGTTGTCTTCACCACATCATCGTAGGTAACACCCGCTGCCTCCAAAACCGCTCCGACATTTTTCATCGACTGCTCTGCCTGTGCAGTAATCCCCTCTGCCTCTACATTTCCCGTTGCCGGATTAATGGGGATCTGTCCCGATGCGTAGAGAAAATCTCCCGCAACGATTGCCTGTGAATAAGGTCCGATTGCTGCCGGCGCCTTGTCTGTACTTATTTTTTTCATTTTAAATCCTGTTCCTTTCGCATTATATTTCTATTTTACACTTCAAACGTTTGTTTGTCCTGTCTAATCTTCTTCAAACTCCACGATCACATAGTAGCCTCTCTCGTTTTCTTCCACAGAAACGACCGTACCGCTGTCCGTTTTTAATCGTTCGCGAAAGGGGATATTTCCAGACATCGCCACTGCCGGATTGATCGTGTAATAATAATTGCTTGGCAGAACGCCCTCGGTAACAGTAACGTGATCACCCTCTTTTACCTGTCCAGGACGTTCCATCTTAAAGTCCATTCTTCTCAATGTCTGTATTCCCTTTCGCTTATTTTAATATGCCTTAAAAATCTTTACCAGCCATCTTGCAAGTTTATAAATGGGTGTTTCCAGATGCTTTTTGGCATTTTTTAACTCTTTTCTGATCGCGATGTTCTGCGGACAGTGTTGTTCGCATTTTCCGCATTCAATACAGTTTGTGACACCCGAATAGTCTTTGCGCAGCGCCGTACACATAAAGTATTCTTGGAGCGCCGAAAAAGCGCCTTCGGAATATTTGTGATTGTATGCGGAAAACGCAGCGGGAATATCAACGTTTTTCGGGCACGGCATGCAATAGCCGCATCCTGTACAGCCAACCTTCATTTTGGAATTGATTGCCCCCACCACCTGTTTAAGCATCTTTTCCTCATTGTCGCCAATCTCACCGATTTGCACGTCCGATGCTGTCTGAACATTGTCACGCACCATCTCCAGGGAATTCATTCCTGAGAGCACACAAGTCACCTCGGGCTGACTCCAAAGCCAGCGAAACGCCCACTGTGCAGGCGTATGCTTTGTCGGATACTTCCGAAATATCTCCAGCGCATTCTCCGGAAGGTTCACAAGCCTGCCGCCCCGCAGAGGCTCCATGATCATCACGGGAAGCCCTTTTTTGTTGGCGTGCTTTAAACCTTTTTTTCCTGCCTGTGTGTTTTCATCCATGTAGTTATACTGTATTAAGCAAAAATCCCAGTCGTACGCGTCAACAAGACGGCAGAACATGTCCGAATTTCCATGATACGAAAAACCTACCTGTTTGATCGCACCGCTCTTTTTCTTTTCCTCAAGCCATTCCAAAATACCGATTGTCTTTAGCCGTTCCCATGTCTTGATATCCGTGAGCATGTGCATCAGATAGTAATCGATATAGTCTGTCTGCAGTCTGCTTAACTGCTCCTTGAAATACTTTTCCATGCTGTCGCTGCTTTTGATGAGGTAATGCGGCAGTTTTGTCGCGATTTTTACCTTTTCTCTTATGTTGTTCCTTGCAAGGACTTCACCAAGCGCCGCCTCGCTTCCAGGGTATACGTATGCGGTATCGTAATAATTGACACCCGCGTTGTATGCCTCCAGAATTTCTGCCTCTGCCTTTTCAAGGTTTACTCTTCCGCCGCTCTGCGTAAAACGCATACAGCCATAACCCAATATTGAAATTTCATTTCCGTATCTGTCTTTGCGATAATTCATTCTAATCTCCCCACTGACAATAACAAATTATTCCGTTATCATTTTATACTTGTGTAAGTATAACACAGACACAAAGCATTTCGCAAGTAAAACCCTTGCATGCGTAGCGCGTTATTCTCACTGTTCGGCTCATACACCTAAAATCCATCATTTTCTTTGTAAACTAATCTCTGCCAGCTTTGTTTTTTTCGAGTCGTACCAATTGTGAAATGTCAACTCCAAAGAATCCACTTCCATTTTTCCGAAACGGATTTCTTCTTTGATTTGATTTAAAAATGCTTCCGGATGTTCTAATGTTTGTGGTATTCTTGCCACTGTGATATGGGCGGAAATGGTTTGATATCGTTCTTCCAAAATTAAATTTCGTTCCAGTAGCACTTTTCTTACAGACTGTCTGATTTCCTCTAAGCCATATTCGTAATACCCACAAGCCAAAACAGCATTATTGCTCGCTGTAATTCCCTGAAAATCAATGTAAAACGGTTTAATTTTGTCTGCGCATTCCTGAATGCAAACAATGTAGTCCTCGATATTTTCAGGAATTGTGCGATTCGGTTTGCCACGCAGAATGTCCAAAACGGTAATATGAAAATCTTGAGACGGATAATAATACAATGCTGGTTCTGTCTTTTTCAGTTCCTGCAAATACTCTGCTATCTTTTCCGAGACTTCACCTTTCACACGTATTAAGAGCGCTACTGCCATTCTTGCATCTGTTTTGGGTGATAATAAAAACGAATCGCCGTGACCGCCTTTTAAAAGTATTTCTTTATTTTGCGCCAAAATATGGTCATAATGTTCTTTTAATATGTTTTCATTGTATAAATTCATCACTTGCTCCAAAAAACATTTTTTATTCTGCAATGCAGTAGTACAAATCAGAACTTCAAGAAAGGTCAATCAATGATCTTTTTTATTATAACATCCCACAAATTGCTTACAACTGTTTTTTCATTAATCAACTGTCAAAACTACCTAATTTAATAAATTTGCAAAAGATAGCTGATTTTATTATTTTTTCGAAATTTTGAAAAGATATATGGTATGATGTAAAAAAAGAATTACAGAGTGAGGTTACCTATGATTAGAGAAGCAAATAAAACCGATTTAAAAGATATTTTACAATTATACTTGTATCTACATGAAACAAACATACCTGAGGATTCGGAGCACTTAAGAGCGACCTGGGAGAACATTATCTGTGATGAAAATCATCATCTTATTGTTTGTGAAACAGATGGTAAAATTGTGGCGTCTTGTGTCTGTGTAATCATTCCGAATTTAACAAGAAATATCAGACCATACGCTTTTATCGAAAACGTAGTAACGCACAAGAATTATCGTAAAAAAGGATATGCGACAGCGTGTTTAAATTACGCAAAACAGGTTGCAGAATCTAACAACTGCTATAAAATGATGCTGCTTACCGGTTCGAAGGAAAAAGAAACGCTCGATTTTTACAAAAATGCTGGATATAACAGTTCCGATAAGACGGCGTTTATTCAGTGGATTGATTAAAAAAAGATTACAATATAATTTGATTACAACAAATAGAACCTAATTAGGAAAGTAACAACATAATGAATACTAAAAAACATTTGATTATTTTAAAAGGTGAAATTAAAACATCAGAAATTAAATATTGTAAGTACAATGCGTATACACAAAAGATGGATATAGAATTTAACAGCGGAAAATCATATCCCTATGCATATTCCAATGTGAAATGGTTAAAAGAGCCACAAGTTCTCAATCCAAAGATGTATCGGATCAGCAAAGACGGACGAATAATTTTTGGCATAGAAGAAATCTATGTATTTCAAGATACTTATGAAGCATTTTGGCATATATGTTTCAGCAATGGCAGTGAACGAGATTATTTGCAAAGTGAACTTAAAATCATCCAATCCTGTTTGAATCAGAGTCAATCCGGAAATGTATTTGAAT
>JAIEDW010000035.1 GCA_029067805.1 Lachnospiraceae bacterium | reverse complement strand
GTATTAATATGCATGATAATCTGGATTGTTATAATTTTTTCTTATGACGGTGATAATGCATTTATTTATTTCCAATTTTAAATTGTACCTATCTTTTCAAAGTAAGTGCTCAACAACCAAGAAATGAAATTAATGGACAAGGTAATTTGGTGGTAGTATAATAAACAATATCGGTAATAGTTTTATGTAAATGAAATTATGGATAAACGCTTGTTTTAGACAGATTAGGAGATATTGATGAAAGTATTTGTAGTGTTCGGAACCAGACCTGAAGCAATCAAGATGTGTCCGTTGGTGTTGGAATTGCAGAAGCAAAAAGATATTAAATGTGTGGTATGTTTGACGGGGCAACATCGTGAAATGTTACAGCAGGTAATGGAAGTGTTCGACATAAAGGAAGATTATAATCTAAATATCATGACAGATAGACAGACGCTGACTACTATTACTACGTCTATTTTGGAGAAGATTGAGCCAATTTTGAAACAAGAGCAACCTGATATCGTTCTGGTGCATGGAGATACTACGACATCTTGTGCAGCTGCGTTGGCAGCATATTATCAACAGATTCCGGTAGGTCATGTAGAAGCCGGACTTCGTACTGGAGATATTTATTCACCTTTTCCGGAAGAAATGAATCGTCTTTTAATCGATAGAATTTCTACAGTGTTTTTCGCTCCAACCAAACAGAATGAGCAGAACTTAAGGCAGGAAGGAATTAGCCAGAATGTATATGTAACAGGAAATACGGTTATTGACGCTTTTGCGAGCACTGTACAGAAAGAACATGTATATCATGAGAGAAAGCTGCAGGACGTTGATTTTGTGAATAAACGTGTAATTTTAGTAACAGCACATAGAAGAGAAAATTTAGGAAAACCGCTTCAGCATATTTGCAAAGCCATTAGGAGATTAGCTGTAGAACAAGACGATGTTTTGTTTATATACCCGGTACATCTTAATCCTATGGTTAGAGATACGGTATTTGCTGTTTTATCAGATGTCAGTAATGTGATTCTTTCCGAACCTGTAGATGTTTTGGACATGCATAATATGATGGCTAGGTGTTTTATGGTTATGACGGATTCTGGTGGGATACAGGAAGAAGCCCCGCATTTTGGGAAACCTGTGTTTGTTCTGCGCACTGAGACGGAACGCCCTGAGGCAGTTGAGGCTGGAACAGTAAAAGTAGTAGGTGTCGATGAGGAGGTTATATATACAGAGGTTAAGAGGCTGCTGAATGATTCAGAGGCTTATAAAAAAATGGCTCAGGCTGTGAATCCTTATGGAGATGGACATGCTAGCGAGAGGATAGTAGGAATATTGAGGGAAAAAGCTTGACAACTTATATTTGTTTAGAATAAAAATGTGTGAGAATGGGTGATTCCAGTACTTGCACATACGGTCAAAGCGATAGTAGGAGCGTTGTTGTGTAAAATATTGTATTGATTGGTTCGGCATATCCATATAAAGGAGGTATTGCTCATAATACAAGCTTTTTATTTCGTGCATTGAGATCCAGGCATAATGTAGAGATGATATCGTATAAGATACAGTATTCTAAGTTGCTTTATAAAAAAGAACAAAAGGATTATAGTGACTATATGTTTCATATAAATCAGACAAAAAACTGATATGTTATCATATAGTGGTGGCATCCGTACAATGCCCAATGTTATTGGATACTGGCGAAAGCAATCGGAAAGAAGATAAAGAAGACTTTTATCTGTCATAATGTATTTCCCCACGAACGAATTCCATTAGACAAATTCTTAACAAAGACAGTTTTGAAACATGGTGATGGATATATAGTGCATTCCCAAAGTGATGGATGATTATATTTCGAATCATGAGGAGGAGAAGTACTATGCGGCAAGCGATTTAGTGGTATTACCTTATGAGTCAGCGACTCAGAGAGGGATTGTACAGATTGCTTATGGATTTGAGAAACCTGTAATCGTTACCAATGGGTTGCCGGATGTAGTGGAAGATGGAAAGACGGGATATGTTGTAGAATCAAGGAACGGAAAAGCATTAGCAGAAGTGATTTTTAAATATTTCACGCAACATAAGCAGGAAGAGTTTACAGAAAATGTGAAAAAAGAAGCTTACTGACTTAGTTGGGATAGGATGGTGGAGAAGATAGAAAGCTTCTGTTGATAGGAGTTAGTGGTTATTAACATAGACTTTTTTATCTTTAAATGGAAAATTACATACTATAGAGAAAGTGATAGTCGTTTTTAATGTAAGCACTCAACAACATAGTGCCCAGAAAATAAATAGAAGATGGCGTATAATACCATCCTACCGGCTGTTGTTTACATTTAGCCTGTACTGTCTCCGACCAGGGCATCAGGTCATCCAGCTCTTTCGGATGATTTGGCCAGTTGATATCCGGCATGTATATAAGCAGATACTGCAGATAAGTATAGACATTAATTTCGTTGGTTTTTGCAGTTTCAACGAGACTGCAAACGGCAGCAAAAGCATCTGCTCCCTTGGGCATATCCGCGAACAGCCAGTTTTTTTCCACAGTGAATGACCGGATGGCGTTTTCAGCTGCATTGTTGGAAATGGCACATCTGCCATCCATCAGATAGTTATCCATATATGGTTTCTGGTTTTTTGCATATGTCATCGCTCTGCCTAGTGCATCAAGCCAGCACCAGAAAGCCTCCAGAACCGGTATGGGAAGTTCCTTACCAGACAATTCCTGTTTTTTGAGTTTCCGGAGCCAGTAATAGTATGTTTTTGCGTTGATGCCGTATTCCTGACACCAGTTAACAACGTTCTTTTCGATTTGCTGGCATGCGCTGATAAGGTCACGCCAGTTTTCGGCACGCATCTGATTTTTGGCTAAAGTAACCTGATCCATGAGATAACCTCCTTCATTAGACTCGAAAAACTTGAAAAAGTCTAATGAAGGAGGTTATTATCTCATGTGTGCAAATATTTTTTAAGGCACTATGTTATTGAGCGCTTACGACCAGAGGGCTAATGAGCAAAGACGAAATTCTGGTCGCAGGTCGACTCTTGCTTTCAGCGATTATCTCAGCGCCCGTCTGCAAAATGGAAGGGTTCCTTCGACGTGTTTTCCTAGAAAGGGCTGCCGCTCTCAATGTTCTTGATGGACATTGCCCCTGTATTCGCTGTGCGACCCCAGCCGGATACGCCGGTGGTAATCATATAAAACGAGTTCCCGTCTGTACCTGCCTCCCAGCTGCCGTAGGCGTTTGCGTGGACTCCCACCGCTTGGAGAGAGGTGCCGCTTGGAGTACTTACAACATCCTGCCAGCCTTCATCGGTATGGATGCGGACATTGGTAACTTCCAGAGAACGCACCTCGCCGGCATACTGTCTCAGGAAGTTTTCAGAGAAAAAGCATATGTTGCCGATAAAGCAACTGTCCTTTACGCCGGTGTCATAGGTGCAGACATGGATCCATTCGCCTGTGGTCAGGTTCTGGAACCACTGCTCTACGGTGGTATTGCCAGTGTTTTCCGAGATTCCGCATAGCAACAACATCCGATACCAGTGACCCGCCTTCCACTCAAAGGGAATCAGAGTATGGGCTCCGTCACCCTCGCCGGTAAAAGAGTCGTTATCAGTCTTCTCTGCCGGATAAATCCGCACAGGTCGGATGATAGTCGTATTTCCGGCTTCGTCGTTGCAGTAAATATCCCAGAAAGACAGAATGGAATTGGTTCCCTCTTCTGTGCGCTGCAAGCCCCCATAGAGGGAGATGCTGCCATTATTATCAACGGACGTATACTGATTTTTTAAACTGGAATAATCCATATACCCGTTGAACAAACAACTGTAGGTGCCAGTGGGGAGATAATCCGACTTAAAATCCACACAGTAGGCGTCATATCGGACATTGTAGCCGACGGAGAGCCATGTGTACATATAAGGCGACCGTTCGTCGCCGGGCCGGGCTGCAATCTGCTCCTTTGAGGGTAGTTTCATCACTTTGGACCAATCTCGGCCAATGCTAAAGCGTCCGAAATACAGCGGCTGATCCGATTCATAGAAAACCGCTGTATGGAGACCCGGCGTCAAATACTGCGGGTTTGCGTTGTATACGTGAAGGATTCTGCTCTCGCCAGGCTGCATAGTGAAATCCACCCACCCCAGTGCTTTTCCACCGTCAATTCTGACATAGGGGTTAGAAAGCGTGACCGGCGCACTGGAGTCGTTTGTGATATTGATGATCAGGGTGACGAACTCATCCTCACCGCACTCCGCCTGAGAAGCAGGCTCGGGCACCATGCGTATAAAGGTCTCTTTGGAAATGGAGTAGATTGCTGTTCCAAAGTTAATAGTGAGACCGTCACTCTGGGCAGCATAGGCGGTCATGGACCCAAGCCCAATAACCAGAAGCAGAGACAGGATAAGAGACAGGATTCGTTTCATGGTATCAGCTCCTTTCTGAAGTTTGGTTTATTTTGTGCTTTCTTTCATTTCTATACATGTTATATTACTCCCAATTTCCACCATTTTATAAATAAATTATATTTATTATATACTATATTAGGGTATATGACATGACCAAAACTGACAAGTTTTGTGCATTTTTTATTATTTTTAAATTTGCTATTCCTGGGCGGGAAGTTCCATTTCCTGTCTCGTCATGTTTGTGCCTCGCACGGGTATTATTCGCGTTCTCAGATAATGCCCATGCAAGATGACCTTTTTCCGAGATAGTGAAATCAATCGGTGCGCCTAATGCCAAAAGTACCATTGCGCATGAAGCCTGTGACCATATTACAGAAATCCTGCTTGCTTTCTTGGTATCCGCGTGTCCAAAAGTAATGTCCAAGTATAAAAAATCTTAATTTTTCAAGGTTAATTAAAAATACCTTAATTTCGCAAAATGCAGGACTTTTTATTTTATGGTACCTATGATTGAGGACTTACATTGTTTCTGTACTTCACATTCTATTTATATAATCGAAATGTTCAAAATAAATATAACAATTAAGAGTAAGCAATAACACATTAATGGAAATATATTTTATTAAATGATTGTAAAGGAGCTAAGGCGAGCTTTGAAATATCATGTGGCTGATTGTGTAGATATTGCAATTTGTGACGGCGGTTCAACAGATGGCTGAACAGAGAAAACAAGGCTTCGCGAGTTGAGGGTTAATACACCTCTCGTGATACGGGATGTAGGGAAGCAGGAGGCGCAGTTACGCATGGGAATTTGGCGGGCTCTTCAGCGGTGTTATAAAGGAATAGTGATAATTGATGGTAATAATAAGTATAGTATTGAAAAATGTACCACGTTTCATTGAGAAACTTGAAGAAGGTTATGATTTGATTCAGGGTTCACGTTTTGTAAAAGGTGGAAAAGCAATTAATACACCGTTTGCTAGAATGATAGCTGTAAAATTTATTTACGCACCCATTATATCGATTACAGCACATCAGCGATTTACTGATACTACGAATGCATACCGGGCATACTCAGCCAGATATATTACAGATGATAGGGTTCAGCCGCTTCTAGATATCTTCATGACATATGAGCTTTTAGCATATCTTTCGGTTCGAGCGACAAAAATTGGTATGAAGGCGTGTGAAATCCCAGTCATAAGAGCATATCCCAAGACAGGAAAAATACCAACAAAAATCAGTTTCTTTAAAGGGAACGGTGAACTTATGAAAATTTTGTTCAGAAATGCCAGAGGTGTATACAACCCATAGCGAGCCCTTTGGTAATGATATAGGAGGATAATGAGACCAAAGACGAGATTAAAGCAGTAATTATATAGCCATAAATCATGTGTTTTTGATGTAAATGTCAAAGCCATCTCCTTGGCTGACCAGCATATTTATGAGACGCTATAAAAGACACGAAAAAGCTAGTAGTTTTTTAGAGGAGGACTAACTATCATGGATCAATCAACTCACGATGTAAGACGTACCAACTGGTTTAACACCATAACCGAATGCCAATAAAAATCTGCCGGTGTTTCCGCCAGACAATGGCATCAATGAAAAAGCTTATTACTACTGGCTACGCAAGTTACTCAGAGAAGCCTGTGAACAGATACTTCCGAGGCATTAGTATTTTAAAGTGCGCAAAGTGCCTAAATCAAATTTGCATTTACATTTTTTTTAATTCATAGTACTATTAGATTGAATAAAGAAGTGCAAACAATAAATAAATTGTAAAGTAATATACTAAAGAGCCTGGTCAATTTAAAATGTCAGGCTTTAATTATTTATTATAACCGTACAGAATGTATGTTCTCATAGAAAATTGTCAAATATTGTTATATAATAATACAATATAATAA
>JAIEDW010000349.1 GCA_029067805.1 Lachnospiraceae bacterium | reverse complement strand
CGTTTTGGAAGGCGTTATGGGGCTTTATGACGGGCTGGGAGGAATCAGGGAAGAGGGATCTTCTTATCATCTGGCAAAGGTAACTAAAACGCCAATTGTACTTGCGGTAGACGCAAAGGGAATGGGACGTTCCGTAATTGCGCTGATTGCGGGATTACTTGCTTATGATACGGAACATCTGATCCGCGGCGTGATTCTAAACAGAATTTCCGAAGGATATTATGAAACGATAAAACCACTCATCGAAGAAACGTTAAACATTACAGTTTTTGGCTTTGTTTCGGAACAGAAAAATCTGCATATGGAGAGCAGACATTTAGGACTGATTATGCCAAATGAGCTACAAACGATTAAGGAAGATCTGCAAACACTCTCGGAATCATTTTGTAAAACCGTTTCCATTCCCTCCCTCTTAACGATTGCGGAGTGTGCGGTAGAATTGAATATTCCCAAAGAAGATGACTATGCTTTTGAAAAAGAAACAGATACAAGCAAAAGGCCTGTAATCGCTGTTGCAAAAGATGAAGCGTTTTGTTTTTACTATGCGGATAATCTTCGCCTGTTAAAAGAATATGGGGCAGAGATTACTTATTTTTCCCCGCTGCATGATAAAAAACTTCCGAATCCCTGTCATGCCATTCTCCTTGGCGGCGGATATCCGGAACTGTATGCAAAACAGCTTAGCGAAAACAAATCAATGCGCATGGCAATCAAACAAGCTGCTGCCAAAGAAATGCCAATCGTTGCGGAATGCGGCGGTTTTTTGTATTTACATGATTCTTTGGTTGATCGAGAGCAAAATCATTATGCGATGGTCGGTGTGGTTCCAGCATCTTGCTTTGATACCGGGCATCCGGTACGGTTTGGCTATATAGAACTGGAAGAAAAACAAAGCTGTTTTCTGCCTAAAGGTGAACGGATCAAGGGGCACGAGTTTCATTATTATGACAGTACCGATAATGGAGTGGACGTTTTGGCAATCAAACCAGTGACAGGAAAGACATATTCCTGTATGATAGAAACCAAGAACTGTTGGATGGGTTTTCCGCATTTGTATTATCCGTCAAATCCCGCCTTTGCAAAATCGTTTGTCGATAAGGCAAAAAAGCAGTTATTTATAACGAACGAAAAAGAGTAGGAGTGCTATTACCATGAACAATTCATATCGTTTTTTTGAAAATAAAGAATGCGAATACTTCCCCTGTCATAAAGGACTAGAGAACTTTAACTGTCTGTTTTGTTACTGTCCGATGTATTGGAAAGATGATTGCCCGGGAAATCCACAATACATCGAAAAAAACGGAAAACCATTAAAAGTTTGCACAAATTGTACATTTCCACATCAACCTCAGAATTATGAAGCAATCGTGGAACGTTTGAAACAATAACAAAAAATGATCTTTCCGTCTGAAAACGTTTTCTGAAGCAAAAAACAGATAAATTCCATGCTTGCAAACACGTTCAAATAGGTATATATTTAATTGGGCTTACAAAATGTACCAATGAGAAAAATGGAGGATGGGAGATTATTATGGAAAAGTTAAAACCAAAGCTGTTTTCGGTGATGAAAACATATACCAAACAGCAGTTTGCAAAAGACGTTGTCGCAGGAATTATCGTCGCGATCATCGCTTTGCCGTTGTCAATCGCATTAGCGCTTGCATCGGGAGTTGCACCAGAACAAGGTATTTATACGGCAATTGTGGCGGGATTTTTTATCTCATTGTTGGGCGGTTCACGCGTGCAAATTGCGGGACCAACTGCCGCATTTGCAACAATTGTTGCAGGAATTGTCGCACAAAAGGGTATGGATGGGCTGATTCTTGCAACAATTCTTGCAGGAATCATCTTAATTGTCATGGGTGTCCTACGTTTGGGTAATCTAATCAAATATATTCCCTATACCATTACAACGGGTTTTACCGCAGGTATTGCAGTAACAATCGCAATCGGACAGGTCAAAGATTTTCTGGGACTTACATATCCCGCGGATATTGTGACAATCGAAACAATGGATAAACTAAAGGCAATCATCAAATTTTGTTCGACCATCAATATTGAGGCGATGATCGTAGGACTGGTATGTCTTGCAATCCTTATCGTGTTCCCATATATCAACAAGACTATTCCCGGTTCACTGATTGCGGTGATTGTGGGGATTTGCATGGTAAAGTTTCTGAATATGAATGTGTATACCATCGGCGATTTGTATACCATCAGCAACAAGCTTCCGAGCTTTCGTCTGCCGGTATTTGCTCTAACGGATATTGGTGCGGTTCTTCCCGACGCATTCACCATCGCGATACTGGCGGCAATTGAGTCCCTTTTGTCCTGTGTGGTTGCGGATAGCATGATCAACTCCAAACATCGCTCGAACATGGAGCTTGTAGCACAGGGCATTGGTAATGTCGGTTCTGCGCTTTTTGGCGGTATTCCGGCAACGGGAGCAATCGCAAGAACGGCGGCAAACATCAAAAATGGCGGACGTACGCCCATTGCCGGTATTGTCCATGCAATCACACTGGTGTTGATTCTTGTGGTATTGATGCCGTATGCGGCGCTGATTCCCATGCCGTGTATCGCAGCAATCCTTTTCATGGTCGCTTACAATATGTGCGGTTGGAGAGCTTTTGTCAATTTATGCAAATCCTCACCCAAAAGCGATATTATCGTGCTTGTGACAACATTTATCCTTACGGTTGTATTTGATCTGGTTGTTGCGATCGAAGTTGGGATTTTGCTTGCGGCAATCCTTTTTATGAAGAGAATGAGCGATGTTACGGAAGTCGAAGGGTGGAAGTATATTGATGACGAGGATGATCCGGACAGCATCTCGCTTCGAGAAGTTCCCGCGCACACCCTTGTATACGAGATTTCGGGACCGATGTTCTTTGCGGCGGCAGACAAAATCCTCCATATCTCGGTAAACAATGATACAAGGTGTCTGATCCTCCGTATGAGAAGCGTAAACGCAATCGACGCGACGGCAATGCATTCCCTGGAACAGCTGTATGAAAAGTATGAAAGAAGACAAATTCAAATTATTCTTTCCCACGTAAACGAACAGCCAAGAGCCGTCATGGAAAAAGCCGGTTTTGTCAAAGAAATCGGCGCCGAAAATTTCTGTTCTCATATAGATGAGGCACTTGAGCGGGCAAACAAATTAATGATTTAATTATTGGATTTTTATGTAAAACGTGATAAACTATTAAAGAGAAAAAACGGGCAAACAGTTTTCTTTGCCCGTTTTTCATTCAATATAGCAAAGCGACACACACGAAAAGAAAGGTTAGGTTACGATATGGCCCAAATGACACCGATGATGACAAAGTATTTAGAAACAAAAGAGCAGTACAAGGACTGTATACTTTTTTACAGACTCGGTGACTTTTATGAAATGTTTTTTGACGATGCAAAGCTTGTATCCAAGGAACTGGAACTGACACTCACTGGAAAAGATTGTGGGCTGGAGGAGCGTGCACCGATGTGCGGCGTACCGTATCATGCGTTGGACACCTATCTGACACGTCTGGTATCAAAAGGTTATAAAGTGGCAATCTGCGAACAGGTGGAAGATCCCAAAATGGCAAAAGGACTTGTAAAACGTGAAGTCACACGCATTGTCACACCAGGAACCAACCTGAACATGCAGACCCTCGAGGAATCAAGAAATAATTATATCATGTGCATCTCGCACTTTCCGAATAACGTCGGGATTGCGGTGGCAGACGTTACCACGGGCGATTTTTACATTACAGAGGTTGAAAATCTTACAAAACTTACCGATGAACTGCACAAATACATGCCCTCGGAAATTGTTTGCAACGATGCCTTTATGATGAGCGGTTTTGATATCGATGACCTCAAAAACCGCCTTAAGATTGCGGTTTATTCCCTGGAACCATGGTACTTTGACGAAGACGGCTGTCGAAAATGTCTTATGGAACATTTTAAGGTGAGTACCCTTACGGGTTTGGGAATCGAAGAGTTTCCAGCGGGAATCATATCTTCGGGAGCGCTCATGCAGTATCTGCTGGAAACGCAGAAGACACAGTTGGCGCATATCACCCACATCACACCCTATCTTGCAAGCCGTTTTATGCTTCTTGACAGCGCGACAAGGAGAAACCTGGAACTTACGGAAACCTTGCGTGAAAAGCAAAAGCGCGGTTCGCTTTTATGGGTGCTTGATAAAACTAAAACAGCGATGGGCGCAAGGCAGTTGCGAAACGACATTGAACAACCGCTTGTCAATAAAGAGGAAATCAATGACCGGCTGGACACGGTTGCGCAGTTGTGTAAAAACACGGTTGCGCGCGATGAAATCAGGGAATATCTCAATCCCATTTACGACTTGGAACGACTCTTGGGAAAGGTCAGCTACAAATCCGCAAATCCACGGGATTTAATGGCATTTGCCAACTCTATGGAAATGCTTCCGCACATCAAAACAGTGTTAAAAGAGTTTGACGCCAAACTGCTCAACGAGATTGACGAACAGATTGATGCGCTTGAAGATTTGTTTTCCCTTATCAAAAATTCCATCTGCGAAGATCCGCCAATCTTGATTCGCGAGGGCGGTATTATCAAAGATGGATTTGACAAGGATATCGACCATTTAAGAAAAGCAAAGACCGACGGCAAAAATTGGCTTGCACAACTTGAGGAGGAGGATCGCGAGCGGACAGGCATTAAGAATCTTAAAATAAAGTACAATAAAGTATTCGGCTATTATTTTGAGGTAACAAACTCGTTCAAGAATATGGTGCCCGACGATTATGTGAGAAAGCAGACGCTTGTGAATGCCGAGCGTTATATGACGCCGAAATTGAAAGAGTTGGAAGACACCATCTTAAATGCGGAGGACAAGCTCAACACACTCGAGTATGATCTGTTCTGCAAGATTAGGGACGATATCGCAAATGAACT
Organism: Lachnospiraceae bacterium; assembly: GCA_029067805.1. Classification (GTDB taxonomy): domain Bacteria; phylum Bacillota; class Clostridia; order Lachnospirales; family Lachnospiraceae; genus COE1. Next base: position 11,410 of record JAIEDW010000349.1, on the reverse strand, counting down.
GGAACGGATACAAAAGACCGCAAAGGCAGTGGGACGCCTTGATGTGTTTGCCTCACTTTCTCTTGTTGCTGAGCAAAATCACTATGTCAGACCTTCCTTAAACGAAAAAGGCATTATCGACATCAAAGACGGCAGGCACCCTGTCGTAGAAAAAATGATCGATTATGATATGTTTGTGGCAAACGATACTTATTTAAACAACAGCAATCACAGCATCGCTGTGATCACAGGACCAAATATGGCCGGAAAATCGACCTATATGCGCCAGTCTGCGCTGATTGTGCTGATGGCGCAGCTTGGCAGCTTTGTCCCCGCAAAAAGCGCAGATATCGGTATTGTTGACAGAATTTTTACGCGTGTCGGCGCATCGGACGATTTGGCGAGCGGACAGAGTACCTTCATGGTTGAGATGAATGAAGTTGCAAATATTCTGCGAAACGCGACCGCACAAAGTCTGCTTGTGCTTGATGAAATCGGCAGAGGCACGTCCACCTTTGACGGACTTAGCATTGCATGGGCGGTCATTGAACACATCAGCAATAAAAAACTGCTTGGTGCAAAGACACTCTTTGCCACACACTACCACGAGCTGACCGAGCTGGAAGGCAAAATCAATAATGTCAATAACTACTGTATCGCTGTCAAGGAAAAAGGTGACGATATTGTCTTTTTAAGAAAGATTATCAAAGGCGGTGCAGACCGCAGCTACGGCATTCAAGTTGCAAAACTTGCCGGTGTGCCGGATATGGTAATCGACCGCGCAAAAGAAATCGCGGAGCAGTTAAGTGATAACGATATCACGCAAAAGGTACAAAGCATTGCAGTTGATACAAAGGGCGAAAAGAAAAAAGTAAAGCATTATGACGATGTTGATATGGGGCAGATGTCACTGCTTGATACGGTGAGCGACGAAGATATCTTAAATGAACTGAGGGAAATTGACGTATTTAATCTTACGCCGCTCGATGCGATGAATACGCTTTACAGGCTGCAAAATAAAATAAAGAACCGTTGGTAAACCGAAAAGAACTTCTAAGCTTGCAAAGGACGCAAGCTAGGCAGTTCTATGTTTCGGTTAAAAGAACGCCCCTACAAAGCGTTCTTTCGAGTGATAAAATATACTGGAAAGGATAGATTCTGATATGGCAGAAATTCATGTGCTTGATGATGCAACAATTGATAAAATCGCTGCAGGAGAAGTGGTAGAGCGACCGGCGAGCGTGGTGAAAGAATTGGTGGAAAATGCCATGGACGCGGGGGCGCGTGCAGTCACGGTGGAAATCAAAGAAGGCGGAATCGAGTTTATCCGCGTGACGGACGACGGTGACGGTATTGAACACAATCAGGTGCGAAATGCTTTTATGCGTCATGCGACAAGTAAGATCACTTCCGTATCGGATTTAATGTGTCTAAACAGTATGGGCTTTCGCGGCGAGGCGCTTTCCAGTATCGCTGCAGTGGCAAAAGTAGAGCTTGTTACCAAAACCAAAAATGCAATTACAGGCACAAGGTTCTATCTTGAAGGGGCACAGGAGATGGCGTTTGAAGAGGTCGGTGCGCCTGACGGTACGACATTTATTGTTCGAAATCTCTTTTTTAATACGCCCGTAAGACGCAAATTTTTAAAAACAGCAATGACGGAAGCAAGCTATATCACTGATTTATTGGAACACATGGCACTCTCAAGACCAGAAATCTCGTTTAAGTATGTGATCAACGGACAAACGAAATTTTATACAAATGGTGACGGAGATCTGCGTGCGATTATCTATCGCATTTTTGGACGGGACATTGCCAATGAAATGATGACGTTTCATGCTGTCGACGGAGATGTTGTTCTTGATGGCTTCTTGGGGAAGACTGCGCTAAACCGCGCAAACAGAAATTTTGAAAACTATTTTGTAAATAGACGGTATATCAAGAGTAAGATTCTGTCCAAGGCGATAGAAGAGGGGTATCAATCCTACATGATGCAACACAGATATCCGTTCTGCGTACTACATATCACAGTGCCTCCCGAAAGTGTCGACGTAAATGTGCACCCGACAAAAATGGAAGTGCGCTTTTCTAATCAAAACGGTATCTATAAGCTGATCGCGGAAAATATTGCGGACTTTTTGTCACAGCAGGAAATGATTCCACAGGCATCTTTGGGAAAAGACGAAAAGCCCTCCAAGAAAGAAAACGACATGAAAAAGCCGCAAGCACCGGAACCGTTTGAAAAAAATCGCAGGCTTGCCGATAATGAGCATGTAGCAGACACGGCAAATATCCTTCGTGAGGACAGTGGATATAATAAACCCAAATATGACACAAATGTCACTTTTAATAACGGCAACGACCAGAAAGAGGACTTTTTTGTCGATAATCGCACGAAACCACAGCAGCCTGTGCCGCATAACGTAAGCGAAACACTGCAAGCGCAGCAGACATTCGGGAAAATACTCGGCACACCGCCCAAGGATAACGAACCTTCAAACCGTGGTATCATAAAAGCAAAAGACAAAATCATTGTAGAAAAGCCGGAGCAGTTAAACTTCTTTGACGAAAAGCTTTTGACCCGTGAGGCAAAACAGGAATACCGCATTGTCGGACAAGTCTTTGATACATACTGGATTATTGAATACCGCGATAAAATGCTGTTGATCGATCAACATGCCGCACACGAAAAGGTAAAATATGAACAGATTCTGAAAAAAGCGGAAAGCAACGAAGTGTATACACAAACGCTTACACCGCCTGTTGTCATAAGCGTTACGCCGAAAGAAGCGGATCTAATCAACAGCTATGAGCGCTATTTTTCGGAACTTGGATTTGAAATAGAAGATTTTGGCATGAATGCATTTGCCATCAGAGGCGTACCTCTTGATCTATTCAGCTATAACATTAAGGAGTTGTTTGAAGAGATTCTGACACAAATGTCAGAATCTCCGATAAAAGGCGTGCCGCAGATCATTCGTGAAAAAATTGCATCCATGGCATGTAAGGCGGCTATAAAAGGAAATCATTCTCTGAGTCTTGCGGAGGCAGACAGGTTAATCGAGCAGCTTTTGGAACTGGATAATCCATACAATTGCCCGCATGGCAGACCGACCATTATTACCATGTCAAAATATGAAGTTGAGAAAAAGTTTAAAAGGATAGTGTGAAAATGAATAAACTAATCATTTTAACAGGTCCAACCGCAGCGGGAAAAACAAAGCTTTCCATTGATCTTGCACATGTAATAAACGGCGAGATCATTTCAGCGGATTCCATGCAGGTATACCGACATATGGATATTGGTTCCGCCAAGATTCGTCCCGAGGAAATGCAGGGAATAAAGCATTATCTCGTGGATATTTTAGAGCCTTCGGAAGATTTTAATATCGTATTGTTTCAAAAATACGCAAAACAGGCGATTGCAGAAATCTATGCCAAAGGAAAAATCCCAATCATCGTAGGCGGAACGGGCTTTTATATCCAGTCGGTTTTGTATGATATTAACTTTCAGGAAAGTGACGAAAATCCCGCACTTCGAAATGAGCTGGAAACAATTGCAAGACAAAAAGGCACACGATATCTTCATGACATGTTAAGGGAATGTGACGAAAAGGCGGCTTTAGAAATCCATGAAAACAATGTGAAACGCGTGATACGCGCAATTGAATTTTTCAAACAGACAGGCAAAAAGATATCGGAACACAACGAAACGGAACGCAGTAAAAAGTCAGCATACGATTCACGCTATTTTGTTCTTACGGATGAACGGCAAAAGCTCTATGAAAACATTGATCGACGCGTAGATATAATGATAGAAAACGGACTTGTCGCGGAAGTGAAACAATTGTTGGATATAGGCTGTAAGCGTGATTCAACGGCAATGCAGGGACTCGGATATAAAGAGATCATTTCGTACCTGGAAGGCGAAATAACGCTTGACGAGGCAGTTTATATGATCAAAAGAGATACACGTCATTTCGCAAAAAGGCAGCTTACATGGTTTCGTCGGGAACGAGATGTCATATGGGTGGAAAAGAACAAATTTGCATATGACGACGAAAAAATGTTAAACTATATGTTAGAGCAGATCAATGCTTGAAAGGAACACACGATAACAATGAATACGGAAACAAAAAACATATATAAGGAACTTGGAATATCGGACAAGGTTTATCAATTTAGCAGGGAAATCCTTGACGGTCTTTCTCCGCGTTTTGATGAGATTGATAAGAATACGGAATATAATCAGTTAAAAGTGATCAAAGCAATGCAGGATAATAAGGTCAGCGAGGCATGTCTTCTCGGAACAACAGGGTACGGCTATAACGATTTGGGACGCGATACGCTCGAAGCTGTTTACGCATCTGTTTTTCATGCTGAGGACGCGCTGGTCCGTCCGCAGATCACATGCGGCACACACGCACTCGCGCTTGCGCTGATGAGCAATTTGCGCCCCGGTGACGAATTGTTGTCGCCGGTAGGAAAACCGTATGATACGCTCGAGGAAGTTATCGGTATCCGACCGTCAAAGGGATCGCTTGCCGAATACAGTATTGCCTACAAACAGGTTGACCTTTTGGAAAACGGCGGCTTTGACTACGAAGCAATCAAAAAAGCAATTCATGAAAAGACAAAGCTTGTCACGATCCAACGATCCAAAGGATATCAGACAAGACCGACCCTTTCCGTGCAGCGGATCGGAGAGTTGATCGCCTTTATAAAAGAAATAAAGCCTGATGTGATATGCATGGTGGATAACTGCTACGGTGAGTTTGTGGAACGGATTGAGCCAACCGATGTAGGAGCGGATATGGTTGTCGGCTCTCTGATTAAAAACGCGGGAGGCGGACTTGCTCCAATTGGCGGATATATTGTCGGGAAAAAGTCATGCGTCGAAAATGCCGCATACCGGCTGACTTCTCCGGGGCTTGGGAAAGAAGTCGGCGCATCGCTTGGTATCCTAAAAGATTTCTATCAAGGAATTTTTCTTGCTCCGACTGTCACCGCCGGAGCGTTAAAAGGCGCAATCTTTGCCGCAAACGTATATGAAAAACTGGGATTTAAGGTTGTGCCGAATGCTACAGAATCAAGACATGACATTATTCAGGCAGTCGAGTTTGGCACGCCCGAAGGTGTGATTGCTTTTTGTAAGGGAATACAGGCTGCCGCACCGATTGACAGCTTTGTCACTCCCGAACCGTGGGATATGCCCGGCTATGACAGCAAAGTGATCATGGCGGCAGGCGCATTCGTATCAGGTTCTTCAATAGAGTTGAGCGCAGACGGTCCCATAAAACCGCCATACGCAGTATACTTTCAGGGCGGACTTACTTTTGAACATGCACGTTTCGGTATTATGAAAACCTTACAGAGTATGCTTGATGCGGGGATTGTATCACTTTGATTTTCCGGCTGTCGAAAAAAAACGAATATTTTTTGTATACAGACGTTGGTTCGTGTGGTAAGATAAAAATTGGATTATACTTTTTTATATAGAGCGCAGACCTTAAAAATATATGAGTAATTTAAAAGAAGTATATGCACCTGAGGAGCTGCCGTATGACAAATTTTTGCGTCTTGGAGCGGAAAATCTCTCCGACGCGGAGCTGCTTGCGATCATGCTTCGCACCGGGACAAAGGACAAGACCCCGATAGAGCTTGGACGCGATATCTTAAAGCTTGCGGGCGAACGTTTCGGACTGTTAGGACTGCATCATTTTGATGTCAAAGAGCTGACGCAGATTCCGGGAATCGGAGAGGTAAAAGCAGTACAGCTACTGTGTATTGCGGAAATCGCAAAACGCACGGCTAACATGAGTGCAAAAACGAAACTTTGCTTTGACAAGCCCGAAACGGTGGCATCATACTATATGGAACAGCTGCGCCATAAGACCACAGAGCATCTGACGTTAGTGCTGTTGGATAATCGAAAAAATATTTTAAACGAAACGGTTATATCGGTAGGAACATCAAACGCTACGCTTGTATCTCCCAGAGAAATCGGTATTCGGGCGTTGCGCTTTGAGGCGGCATATATGATGCTTTTGCACAATCACCCGAGCGGAGATCCCACACCGAGCAGGCAAGATATCCTTGTGACACGAAAGATAAAAGAAGTGTCCGATTTAGTTGAAATTCCGCTGTTGGATCACATCATTATAGGTGACAACAGATATACAAGTTTTAATCAAAAAGGACTTTTATAAAACAGAAAGGAGTCGTTAAAAGTGGCTAACAACGCATTTGGTATCGATTTAGGTACCAGAACAATAAAAATCTACACCTCACATGGCGATAATGTCGTGGTAGAAAAAAACATGATCGCGATCGAGGACAAGAAAAATTTATTCGCATACGGTGATTCTGCCTTTGAAATGTTTGAAAAGGCACCTTCCAATATCGAAATTTCCTATCCGCTGTGCAATGGTGTCATTGCGGATATTAAAAATATGCAGCTTTTGCTGAAAAATTTTATTCTTGACTGTAACAAAGGCGTTGTAAAGCCCGCGGAGTTTTATATTGCAGTCCCCTCTGATATCACAGCAGTGGAAAAACGTGCCTTTTCCGATCTGGTAAAAGACGCAAACATCAAGGCGAAGAAAATCATGCGCGTGGAGAAAGCAGTCGCCGACGGTCTTGGTCTTGACATTGATGTCAAAAATGCACAGGGTATTCTTGTCGTAAACGTCGGCTTTCACACAACCGAAATTTCCATTCTTTCGCTCGGCGGCATCGTGTTGAGCAAATTGATTAAAATAGGCGGACAGAAGTTTGATGAATCAATCAAAAATGCGATCCGCAAAGAGTTTAGCCTTATTGTAGGCAGCAAGACAGCAGAAAATGTCAAGATCAATCTTAGAGAGCTTGAAGGACAGCAAAGCGGTGCGATCGTATATGGCCGCGACATTGTCACGGGACTTCCGATGGAAAAGGAGATTCCGACCGATCTTGTATGCGAAAGTATGCTGGAAAACTTTAATGTCATCATTGATAATATCCGTGTTATATTGGAAAGAACGCCGCCGGAACTTTCGGCTGATATCTTCCGACGCGGTATTTATCTGACGGGCGGTGCTTCACAGGTGGCGCATCTTGCGGAATTGATTGCAAAAGGAACAGGCCTAAAAGTCAATGTGAGCGGAAATCCCGTGTCGGGAGTGGCGCTTGGACTTGCAAAAATTATCAAAGACGATAACTATAAATCTGTCGCTTATTTAGAAGGAACGGGGCGCTAATATCAATGAGTCCGATAGCAAAGAGAAAACGAGAAAAGTTCTCTATTCCAAGTAAATATTTATTGCTGTTGCTCACATTTGTCTGCGTGCTTTTGATGGCAGTAACCTTTTTTACAGATTATTCTGCCAGTCCACTCAATAAACTTGTAGGATATGTGATTGTCCCGTTTCAAAACGGAGTAAGCCGCATCGGCACATGGATGTCGGTTAGGGTAGACGAACTTGGCGAGCTGAGAGTAGTACTTGAGGAAAACCAGCGGCTGAAAGCGCAAATTGACGAGCTTACCGTGGAAAACACGCAGCTTCAACAGGATAAATATGAGCTGAACAATCTCAGAGAACTCTACAAGCTCGACGAACAGTACAGCGGATATGAAAAGGTAGGCGCGCGAATCATTGCGAGAGATGGCGGAAACTGGTTTCACTCCTTTACGATCAATAAGGGAAGTGATGACGGTCTTACAGTTGACATGAATGTCATTGCAAGCGGAGGGCTTGTCGGGCGCATTGTTGACATCGGCGCAGACTGGGCAAAAGTGACCGCTATCATCAACGATAACTCCAATGTGAGCGGAATGGTGCTTGCAAGCTCGGATATCCTTATGGTAACAGGCTCGTTAGAGCTTATGGAGGACGGCGTGATTGGCTTTGAGCAGCTGATTGATTCAGCCGGAGCCGTTCAAATCGGAGATAAGGTCGTGACTTCAAACATCAGCGACAAATATCTTCCGAGTATTTTAATTGGCTATATTACGGAAATTAATCCCGACTCAAATAATATCACAAAATCGGGAAAGATCACGCCCGCGGTGGATTTTGAACATCTTGGAGAGGTACTTGTCATTACGAAAACAAAACAGCAAATTAGGAATGATTGATGAAACGAAATATCATATTATTTTTTGTTATAATAATTGGTTTTGTGCTGCAGACGACGCTCTTTCAAACGCTTAGTTTCAGCGGCATATCGCCAAACATACTGATCATCATCACCGCTTCATACGGCTTTATGTTTGGTCGTAAACGCGGTATGGCAGTAGGGTTTATCTGCGGTCTTCTGAATGATATTTTCTATGGCGATGTGCTTGGCTTTTACGCTCTTATTTATTTATACATAGGCGCTGCGAACGGAATTTTTCACAGCTTGTTTTATCATGAAGATATCAAACTGCCGCTTCTTCTCATTGCAGCAAGCGATCTTTGTTATTCCTTTGTCTGCTATGTGTTGCTGTATCTTTTGCGCGGCAGATTTCATATTTTGTATTATTTTCAGAATATTGTTTTGCCGGAAATCGTCTATACAATATTTGTCACGGTATTTTTATATCCCTGCATTCTGCTGTTAAACTGGACGGATACAGACGCGGGATATGATTCACAGCAAGAGAGGTGAAGTAAACGTTGTTTCAAAATATAAAGGAAAGTGTGATCAGCTTCTTTACCTCAAGACTTTTACTGCTGTTTCTTATCTTTACAGGAATGGCGGTAGTGTTGATATACAGACTGTTTGATCTACAGATTGTGCGGGGAGCGGAATATCAGGATAACTTCCGCCTGATGATTGAAAAAGAAAAAGTGATACAAGGCACGAGGGGAAATATTTATGACCGAAACGATAATCTGCTCGCCTACAATGAACTTGCCTACTCGGTCACAATTGAGGACGTATATGAGTCGGGCACTGCCGGAAAAGAAAAACTCAACAAGACAATTTATAAGTTGATTCACATGATTGAGGATAACGGCGATTCAGTGATCAGTGACTTTAGTATTGTTTTAAATGAAAACAATGATTATGAATTTGCTGTAGAGGGAACAAAACTCTTGCGGTTTAAAGCAGATGTCTATGGACATTCGCTTGTGACTTCTCTTAGGTATGCAGAAGAAAATGCATCGGCAGGGGAAATTATAGAATACCTCTGCAACAAGTACCGCATTGGTGATTACGAAGTGCCAGACGATAAAAGCACGTTTATTCCGGGATTGGGGCTTACAAAGAGGGAGATCTTACAGCTTATCACAATACGATACGATATGAGTCTTTACAGCTACCAGAAATATATTTCCACGACGGTGGCGACAGACGTATCTTTAAAAACAGTTGCTGTTATTATGGAAAACGCCACCGAACTTGACGGCGTTGCGATCGAAGAAGACACGATTCGAAAATACAATTATCCTTACTATTTTTCCCATATTTTAGGATACACAGGAAAAATCGATTCCGACGAACTGGAAACCCTATCGCAGCAAGATGACGCGTACACGATGAACGATATTGTCGGAAAAGGCGGTATTGAACAGGTGATGGAACTTGACTTGCAGGGTCAAAAGGGTTCGCAGACCATCTATGTCGATAATATGGGAAAAGTGATTGAAACAACGGATATTGTGGAATCACAGGCGGGACATGATGTTTATTTGACCCTCGACCAAAACCTTCAAGTCGCAATATACAATATATTAGAGCAGAAGATTGCCGGTATTTTGGTTTCAAAGATTCGAAATATCTATAATTATGATCCACTGACGTCCACATCACGGCAAAATATCATTATTCCGATTGATGACGTCTATTATGCGCTCTTTAACAATAATGTCATTGATATCAGTCATTTTTCGGACGAGAACGCATATGACACTGAAAAAGAAGTCCTGGAGATTTTTAACGAGAAAAAAGCACGCGTCCTTGCGACCATCGAGACGGAGCTTTTAGAAACAAAGACTCCGTATAACAATCTGACAAAAGAGTATAAAAACTACGAAAGTTATGTTGTTTCCATGCTGATGGACAAGGGCGTTCTGGTGAGCTCCGCGATTGACAGGGATGACGCCACTTATATTGCATGGACAAACGATGAAGTCATCAGTTTGAACGAATATTTAACATACGCAATTTCCCAAAACTGGGTTGATATCACAAAACTTTCCGTAGAAACGCAGTATTCGGACTCTTATGAGGTGTTGAACAGTATTATTCAGTATATCCTGCAAAACCTTGAAAATAACACGCGTTTTGCAAAAATGATGTACAAGTATATGATCAGCGACCAGACGATTTCGGACAAGCAGATCTGCATGATTTTGTGGGAACAGGATTTAATCAGTGTTGACGAGAGTAAAATTACCGCGTTAAAAAACGGGCAGACAAGACCTTATAATTTTATGCTTGACATGATTTCCACGCTTCAGATCACACCCGCGCAGCTTGCGCTTGATCCTTGCTCGGGTTCTTGTGTGGTAACGGATGTCAATACCGGTGAAGTGCTTGCGCTTGTATCATATCCGGGGTATGACATCAATAAGCTTGCAAACGGTGTTGATGCGGAATATTTTGCAAAGCTGCAGTCGGATCTGTCTGTACCGCAGTGGAGCGCCGCAACGCAACAGGAAACGGCGCCCGGTTCCACTTTTAAAATGGTTTCGGCTGTCGCCGCGATGGAAGAGGGCGTGGTATCTTCTCTTGGAGAAACGATTACCTGTACCGGCGTGTTTGATAAAATCCCACCCGACATTCACAGATGTCATATCTATCCCGGTGCGCACGGCGCAATGAATTTGCAGAATGCGATTGCAAATTCTTGTAATATGTATTTTTATGAGGTCGGCTACCGCCTGAGTTTGGAAGGAACAAGCTACAACAGTAATCACGGTCTTTCAAGACTTGAGAAATATGCGGATTTGTTTGGACTAACGGAAAAATCCGGCGTTGAAATCACAGAGTCTGAACCAAAATTTTCAACGGAATACTCCGTGCCCACAACAATCGGACAAGGTTCCAACAACTATACCACAGTTGGTCTTGCGCGCTATGTCACAGCCGTTGCAAACAGCGGTACAGTATATAATCTCAGCATTCTCGATAAAGTGACCGACTCAAACGGTGTTATTGTCAAAGACTACACGCCGGAAATCCGAAATGTGATTGATATTGATAACAGTATCTGGCGTACCATCCATGCGGGTATGCGGGGCGTGGTGGAAAAAAAGAAGTATTATGAAGAGCTTCCGGTTCATGTGGCAGGAAAGACCGGTACAGCACAGGAAGGCAGAAATCGTACCAACCACGCGTTATTTTTAAGCTATGCACCCTATGAAAATCCTGAGATTTCAGTGGCAGTCCGCATTGCGTACGGCTACAACTCAGATTACGCGGCACAGACTGCAAGGGATGTATATAAATATTACTATGG
>JAIEDW010000348.1 GCA_029067805.1 Lachnospiraceae bacterium | reverse complement strand
GGCTGCAAAGGCGGGAATTGCGCGTTCGTCGGCAGCAGTACACATCTCGAATCTGATGAAAAAAGGGTATATTTTGGGAAAAGGCTATGTAACAAGCGGTCCAAGCTATTGTACGGTCATTGGCGGAACAAATATTGATATTGGCGGAATGCCCGATACAGCGCTTGTAGACAAGGACTCAAATCCCGGAAAAACAGTTTTTTCGCTGGGCGGCGTAGGAAGGAATATTGCGCATAATATGCGTCTTTTGGGACTTGGCGTAAAGCTGATAACAGCTGTCGGTGATGACATATATGCCCATCAGATCATAGAAAGCTGTGAGGAGCTTGGAATTGAGATGCAGGACAGCATCAAAATTTCCAATGAAAATACATCTACTTATTTATATATTGCAGACGAAAACGGTGATATGCAGCTTGCGCTTTCTGACATGAGAATTTATGATCATATTACTCCCGAATATATACAAAATAAACTTGAGCTTATAAATCGCGGCAGATTGGTTGTCATAGACACAAACCTGCCCGCGAAGACAATCGAATATATTTGCGACAAAAGCAGAACGCCTGTTTTTGCTGATCCGGTTTCCTGCAAAAAAGCGGAAAAATTGTTCCCCGTACTTGATAAGCTGTATGCAATCACGCCAAATCAGTATGAAGCACAGGTATTGAGCGGTGTTACGATCAAAAACGATGGGGACTTAGCGGTGGCAGCCGATGCCATTCTCGAAAAGGGCGTTAAAAATGTTTTTATCACACTTGGAGAAAAAGGCGTTTACTGTGCAAATGAAACGGAAAAATTCATGGTTGCGGGATTGACGGCAAACGCTGTGAGTGCTACGGGAGCGGGGGATTCATTTATGGCAGGGCTTGCGCTTGGCTTTACAAGAAAGCTTAGCTTAAAAGAGATGACAAGTCTTGGCGTGGCGGCGGCAAGCATTGCAACGGAAAGCGAGTCCACTATCAATCCGATGCTCAGTGTTTCGGAAGTTGAAAAGAGGGCAGGGGTAGAATTTTTGTAAGAGCTGTGCTATAATCGAGAAAAAAAGAAAGGTAGTTTACGAAAATGAATCAATATTTGGATATTGCGCCCGAGGTGGCAAAAGCGCTCGCAGAGAACAAACCTGTAGTTGCATTGGAGTCAACCATTATTTCGCATGGAATGCCGTATCCGCAAAACGTGGAAACTGCTTTGAAAGTAGAGCAGGTGATACGGGAAAACGGTGCGGTTCCGGCAACGATAGCAATCATTGGCGGCAGATTAAAAGCGGGGCTTTCCAAGGAGGAAATCGAATATCTTGGAAAGACAGGATATGACGTGCCAAAGGTTTCAAGAAGGGATCTGCCAGTCATCGTGGCAAAGAAAATGGACGGCGCAACGACTGTGGCAACGACAATGATCGTGGCAAGCCTTGCGGGCATCAAGATTTTTGCAACAGGAGGAATCGGCGGCGTTCACAGAGGCGCTGAAACGACAATGGATATTTCGGCGGATCTCGAGGAGCTTTCCATGACGCCCGTAATGGTAATCTGTGCCGGCGCAAAGTCGATTTTGGATTTGGGACTTACGCTCGAATATCTGGAAACAAAGGGCGTTCCTGTTATCGGTTACGGAACGGAGGAGCTTCCTGCGTTTTATACAAGAAAAAGCGGATTTGGTGTTGACTATCGGTTGGACACGCCGCTTGAACTTGCGACAGCATTTCATGTAAAACAGGAGGTCGGATTAATAGGCGGTATGCTTGTCACCAATCCTATTCCCGAGGAGTTTTCAATGGATCCCGATGTGATCAATAAGGCAATTGACGAGGCGGTTGAAGAGAGCAGGAAACAAGGCATTCACGGAAAGGACACGACGCCGTTTCTGCTTGCGAAGATTAAGGAGATTACAGGCGGCGACAGCCTTGACTCAAATATTCAGCTCGTATTTAACAATGCAAAGCTTGCGGCAAAGACGGCTGTAGAGTTATGTAAACTTAATTAAATTTATTGATAAACAAAAATAAAAAGCAAACCCTTGAAATCACTTCAAAGGTTTGCTTTTTCATTTATTAGGATTTTATGGGATAGACCAGAAAAATTCAAACGGGTCATAGAAAAAATCGCTGTCTGGTATTTCGTTATTGTTGTAATTTTCCTGTGGCGTGTCGTCTGTCGAATCACCGAAAATATCTTTTGCGCCAAGCGTGACCGTAAAAGTCTTTTCTGTGTAGCCGTTTGCGCTCTGCACCATAGCGATAACGTCAACTGTTTCGCCCGCGCGGTAGTACGTTAAAAGGGTGATTAAATCATTTTTCGTTTTAACCGTCTGACCGTCAAATTTTGTGATGATATCGCCTTTGGAAAGCCCGGCTGCTTCAGCAGGGGAGTCATCGTAAACTTTGCTGATATAAATTCCAAGAGGCAGTCCATATGCTTCGGAAACTTCCGTCGTTACATCAAGCGGAGTGATACCGAGATATCCTTGTGCCGATTCGGAAACGACATCTCTGCTCTCTTTAAGCATAAGCTCTTCAATGATAGACTGCACGTCGGATATCGGAATTGCATATCCCATACCTTCTACGGAGCTTGAAGAAACCTTGACCGAATTGATGCCGACAAGCTCTCCGTCCATATTTAAGAGCGCGCCGCCCGAATTGCCGGGATTGATTGCCGCGTCGGTCTGAATCAGCCTGTTTGTGATTGTGCCGCCGTTGTCGTCGGAAACAGTGACCTCACGGTTTAAAGCGCTGATAATACCGGTCGTAACAGACTGACCGTAGCCCAAGGCATTACCGATTGCCACAACCTCCTGACCGAGTTCCAGGTTTGAGGAATCGCCGATGGTTGCGACTTTAATCTGAGAGCGCATCTCGTCGGTAATGTCGTCAAGTGAAATTGCAATGACGGCCAAATCTTTGTCGGAGTCATACCCTTTTACTTTCGCGCTGACAACGGAAGGATCTTCACTGTCCTCATCATAACTGAATACGACGCTGAGTTCCGTGTTGCCCGATACGACATGGTAGTTCGTAACGATCAAAAGCTCTTTGTCGTTTTCTCCGATGATAATACCCGAACCGCTGCCCTCCGTATCTTGAAGATAGCGTCCGAAAAAGGTTTGCACCTCGGTGACACCTTTATTGGTAATGGAAACGACGCTTGGCAGACAGCTCTGGGCAATTGCCGCTACGTTGGCGTTGCTGCCGCTTGTGTACGCGGCGTTTGCCGCCGAGAGTGCGTTTGTCGTGGTGGAAAGTGGCGCAGCGCCCTGGTTGCCGGAAGTTTCACTGTTTGTCTGGTTATTTGCACTTTGTACCGCTTCGAGTGAGGCTTTTGCCTTATTTAATTCCTTGACGCTCATATAGGCAGGGACGCTGAATACTGCGCCCGCCGTCACACCGAAAATCAGTCCGAAACATGCGGCGGAAACTGCTTTTTTTCCGAAACCGCCGGTTCTTTTATTTTTTTTCGGGGTGTTGTTTTGTGGCGTCTGGCTGTAGCTGCTGTTCGTCGTGTAGTAGTATTCCCGATAGCCGTTGTTTGGAACGGTGCTGTTTGAAGGATTGTTTTGCGGCTGCGAATAGTTGTTGTAGTTGTCATTGTTATCGTACATAATGTTTCTCTCCTTTTATAATGTATGTGTGAAAATGATTTTTTGTTTTGCTGTTATGACTATACTATAAACAGAATTTGTGTTTTAAATGTTATCTATTTGTGTTTAATTTGTGAACTTCGTTAAGGAATTATAAAATGGAAAAAGATAGCAATTTTTTTGTGCGTATGATAGAATAAAATCATATTAGAATAGAAGGGATATAATCATGATAAAGGTCATTCTGTGGGATATTGACGGCACTTTGTTAAATTTTGAACGAGCGGAAAATTATGCTGTCAAGAAGTGCTTTGAGATTTTTGAACTGGGCGTGTGTACGGACGAGATGGTGAAACGTTATTCCATGATCAACACAAAATATTGGGAGCGTCTGGAACGAAATGAGATTACAAAACAGGAAGTGCTTGTAGGACGGTTTCGTGAGTTCTTTGAAACAGAGGGACTTCCTATAGAAAAAGCAGTTCCGTTTAATGACGAATATCAGGTGTGGCTTGGTGACGTTGTGTTTTTTAACGATAATGCAAAGATGCTTGTCACAGAACTAAAAGAACAGGGACTGATGCAGTTTGCTGTAACGAACGGAACACTTACGGCGCAGAGAAAAAAGCTTGCGGCATCAGGACTTGATAAGCTTTTGGAAAAAGCCTTTATATCGGACGAAATCGGTGTGGAAAAGCCCAATACGGCATTTTTCGATAGGGTATTTGCGGAAATCGCAAAGGTGGGAAATTTTAAAAAGGAGGAAATCTTAATCGTAGGCGACTCACTCACAAGCGATATACAGGGTGGAAACAATGCGAATATCCCATGCTGCTGGTACAACCCCAAAGGGGATCAAAACACAAAAGGGCTGCGGATTGACTATGAGATTCAAAATCTGAACGAATTAAAAAAGATTATATAAATAAGAACGGAGGATAGTATTATGCTAAACTATATCAAAGGAATGGACATCTCATCGCTTGATGAAATCGAAGCGCTCGGAGCAAAATTTTATGATAATGGTAAAGAGGGGGATCTGATCGCGATCTTAAAGAGCTATGATGTTAATTACATACGACTGCGCCTTTGGAATGATCCGAAATCTCCCGATGGAGAGCCTTACGGTGCGGGAAATACAGATTATGCGACAACGCTTCGCATGGCAAAGCGCGTAAAAGCCGCGGGACTGCAGTTTCTGCTCGATATTCATTACAGCGATTTCTGGGCGGATCCCGGTAAGCAGAGAAAGCCCAAGGCATGGGAAGGTTACAATGCAGAGCAGCTTGAGAAGGCGGTATATGATTTCACAAAGGAAATCATGACAGGCTTTATAAAGGAAGGCGCGGCGCCGGATATGGTTCAGGTTGGAAATGAGCTGACGAACGGTTTATTGTGGCCCGAGGGACAAGTGCCTCATTATGACAACATTGCGCGTTTTATCAGCGCGGGTATCAGAGCGGTAAAGGAAACATGCCCTTCGGCAAAAATCATGATCCATCTTGATAACGGCGGAAACAACGAACTTTACCGTAATTGGTTTGATCAGTATATCCGCGTCAACAAGGGCGAGGATTTTGATATCATCGGGCTTTCTTATTATCCGTTCTGGCACGGAACGATGGACAGCCTTGCAAACAACATGAATGATATCGCAGCGCGTTACGGAAAAGAACTTGTTGTGGCAGAGGTGTCCATGGGACATACGACAGAGGATTATATCGAATACGAAAAGCTTGCGCCCGAAGACAGGAAAGGGATGGCAACAAAACCGGAGCTGTGCGCAAAAGTGCCGTTCCCGATGACAAAAGAGGGGCAGTGCGATTTTATGAAAGCATTTATGCAGACAATCGAGAATGTGCCCGAAAACAAGGGACGAGGGTTCTTTTATTGGGAACCCGCCTGGCTTCCTGTAGCGGGCAGTGGCTGGGCAGCGGAGCCGGCGCTACCGTATATTAAGGAAAAGGGACCGTGCGGAAACGAATGGGCGAATCAGGCGCTTTTTGACTATGACGGAAACGCGCTTCCTGCGTTACAGGTCATCAAAGAATATCACCCAAAAGATTGAGAAAGAAAAAGGAGAGGGATTATGATTACGGAAAATATCGCTACGCTTGTAAACTATGGAATTACGGCAGGACTTTTGGATCCATCAGATAAAGTTTATACGATCAACAGCCTTTTGGAATTGTTTGGAATTGAGGACTACGAGGAACCGAAAAGTATCCCCGCGATCACGGATCCGGCAGATTTTGACCTGGAGGCATTGTTAAAAGAAATGCTTGATTATGCTGTGGAGCATGATCTTTTGCCTGATGACAGCGTGGTGTATCGGGATTTATTCGATACAAAGATCATGGGCAGACTAGTGCCGCGTCCGTCGGACGTGATTTATACCTTTCGGACCATTTATGAAGAACAGGGTGCGAAGGCGGCGACGGACTGGTATTATGCGTTTAGTCAGAATACGGACTATATCAGACGGTATCGCATCGCCCGTGACAGGAAGTGGAAAGCGGATACGGCTTATGGAGAAATGGACATAACGATCAATCTTTCCAAACCGGAGAAAGACCCGAAAGCAATAGCGGCGGCAAAAAACGCAAAGCAGAGCGGATATCCGAAGTGTCA
Source organism: Lachnospiraceae bacterium (assembly GCA_029067805.1). GTDB lineage: Bacteria > Bacillota > Clostridia > Lachnospirales > Lachnospiraceae > COE1. The sequence continues at coordinate 164 of JAIEDW010000348.1, read as the reverse complement.
GCTTTGCATGGAAAACGAAGGTTATGCGGGAAGGGTAAATCACCCCGCAAGGCAGAACCACAGGATCATTCCAGTGGAAATTCAGGGAAATCAGTGGGGCTTTCAGTATTCTCCGTATGTATACTATAATGAGCACTGCATCGTGTTTAATTCGCAGCATATTC
>JAIEDW010000347.1 GCA_029067805.1 Lachnospiraceae bacterium | reverse complement strand
GGATAAAACAGGAAAATTCGAAAAAGAACTGGTCAATATGCTCACGACCAATTATACTTACTTTATGAGGGAGTTTGAACATTTTGAATTTTTTAAGAGAGAAGTGCTCCCGTGGGCGAAGAAAAAGGCGGAAAGGACAAAAGACTTAAGAGTCTGGTGTGGCGCCGCTTCAACCGGAGAAGAACCCTACATGATTGCGATGGTGCTTCGAGACTTCTTCGGATTGGAGTTTGGTTCGTGGGATACCACGGTGCTTGCAACGGATGTGTCGACCAAAGCGCTCAGAGAGGCGTTAAACGGTGTTTACGAAGAGGAGGCGCTTTCCGAAATGCCGCAGCAGTGGAAACGACACTTTTTTAAGGATATAGGAAATGGCAGATTTGCCGTGACACAGGAATTGAAACAGGAGGTTTTATTTCGCCAGTTTAATCTGATGTCGCCGTTTCCGTTTAAGAAAAAAATGCACACTGTATTTTTACGAAATGTTATGATATACTTTGATGCGCAGACAAAAAAAGAGCTGCTTCAGAAGGTGTATGATTGCCTTGAGCCGGGTGGTTATCTGTTTATAGGCATGACCGAAACGCTTGATCGAAATCAGATCCCCTTCCAGATTATACAGCCATCTATTTTTAGAAAGAGGGAAGGATGATTGAATTATGCGGCCGATTAGAGTATTAATTGTAGAAGATTCGATGGTATTCCGGGAACTGTTGGTACAAAATTTAAACAGGGACCCGGCGATAGAGGTTGTGGCAACGGCAAAGGATCCGTTTGAGGCAAGAGACGCGATCATAGAGCATAAGCCCGATGTGATGACATTGGACGTAGAGCTGCCCCGAATGAACGGAATAGAGTTTTTGCAGAAACTGATGCCGCAGTATCCGCTTCCAGTCGTGGTGATCAGTGCGTTAAGCGACAAGGTGTTTGACGCATTGAATGCGGGAGCCGTTGATTTTGTGGCAAAACCGTCCGTGACGGGGCGTGCGCAGCTTGAGGATTTTATTCAAAATGAGCTGCTTGTAAAGATTAAGATTGCATCCACTGCAAAAATCAGCCAGATCAAGCAAAAGGCAGCAGCTGCACAGGTGCTGCAGGGTGCACAGGCGCTTACCCAAAAAGGAAGTGATCTGATTGTGGCAATTGGGGCTTCCACAGGTGGGACGGAAGCGATCTTCTCCGTTGTGAAGGATTTTGGACCGGATATCCCCGGTGTTGTGATCGTGCAACATATGCCGCCGGGATTTACGAGTATGTATGCGAAAAGACTGGATAATCAGTGTCGGGTTCAGGTGAAGGAGGCACGTACGGGTGACAGAGTTCTTCCGGGACATGTGCTGATCGCGCCGGGCGGCGATGAACATATGCGTCTGGTGAAGGTAAACGGCGTGTATCAGGTTGAAATCAAACCGGGGCCGCGCGTAAACGGACATTGCCCTTCTGTGGAGGTATTGTTTGACTCCGTGGCAAAAGTGGCGGGACCGAAAGCGCTTGGCATCATTCTTACGGGAATGGGCGGCGACGGTGCGAAAGGACTGCTTGCAATGCGCAAGGCGGGTGCACACACGATCGGACAGGACGAGTCGACGTGTGTTGTATATGGAATGCCAAAGGTTGCTTATGATATCGGTGCGGTGGAGTATCAGGAGAAACTGCAGGATATTGCTAAGAGAACTTATGCAGTGTTAAATAAAATGTAAAGGAGAGGAACAATGAAGATTTTATT
>JAIEDW010000346.1 GCA_029067805.1 Lachnospiraceae bacterium | reverse complement strand
TTTTTTAACACACGAGAGGAAGTGGGCATTCTGATCAAGAGAAAATTCGTGAGGACGCGTTCCTTACAGAACGGTATGATAATAGATCAGTCCATTGTGGACAGGGCAGGACGAATATTGATTGCGCGCAATACGCCGATGGACGAGTTTCATAAGGAAGCTCTGCTAAAGATGGGTATCGGTGGCGTTTATATCCGCGAGGGCGAAGAAGACGAGGTTGTGGAAGACAAGAGTGGTAAGCCCGAAGTGTCCGCAGCGGTGCAGAAGGTCATTGACAAGAATATTGTCCAGGACCGCGCAAAGGTTAATCTGTCGGAGAGCGTGAAAGCGCGTGTCGCGGAAGGAATTCAGTATCTTTACAATGATACGGAATCGAAGAACTTTACGAGTGCGACGAAGAATATCGCGGACGACCTTATGAAAGCGATTACGGACAATGACGCGCTTGCGGTGGATATCAGTGCGTTGAAGGTGAGCGATGAGTATACGTTTAAGCACAGCGTTGATGTTGCTACAATGGCGATGATCGTGGCAAAGCGGCATGGTCTTGACGACAAGGACGTATATGAAATCGGTATTTCGGGACTTTTGCATGATGTCGGGAAATCCAAGATACCAAACGAGGTTTTAAATAAAGCGGGGAAACTGACTGATGAAGAATTTGCGATGATGAAGCAGCATTCGCTTTTCGGATATGGCATCTTGAAGGAGAAGGATGACTTATCAAATCAGATCAAAATGGGTGTTTTACAGCACCATGAAAAGATGAATTCGAGGGGCTACCCTATGGGCGTGGGCGCGGATAAGATCAATCTTTTTGCGCGCATTATCTCGGTGGTAGACATTTATGACGCACTTGTCACCGAACGTCCGTATAAAAAACCGTTTTCAGCACGGGATGCCGTGGAAATGATCATGTCGATGACGGAGGATTTGGATATTCATGTTATGCGCAGTTTCTTGGAGAGCGTAATCCTGTATCCTGTTGGAACCGATGTGGAGCTCAGTACAGGTGAGCCGGCGCGTGTCGTGGAGAACAATACGCAATATGTGCTGCGTCCTAAGGTGGTAGGATTAAAGAGCGGAACTACATATGATTTATCGGATATTGCAAACGCGAGCATTGTCATTTTATAAAATTGGGAAGAACATCCGGTTAAAATTAAGGAGCGTGGGCATAGATGTATATAGAGATTGATTTTAACAGTGATGAGGCGCTGTATTTACAACTGCGCAACCAGATTATAATCGGGATTGCGACTTCCCGGTTTCAAGAGGGAGATGCGCTTCCCTCGGTGCGGCAGCTTGCGGATTTGATCGGCATTAACATGCACACGGTCAACAAGGCGTATTCCGTGCTAAGACAGGAAGGGTTTGTGAAGGTTGACCGGAGAAAGGGCGCGGTGATCGCCGTGGACATTGATAAGATACAGGCGATGGAGGAGCTGAAGAGCGAAATGCAGGTGATCTTGGCAAAGAGCAGCTGCAAGCGGATATCGCGTGCGGAGGTACATGCGCTGATTGATGAGATTTATGAGGATTATGGACAATTATAAAGAAGCAGACTGGAAAGGAGCAGAGTTGTAACATGCAGCAGTTTACGGATAAAGCGAGGACTGCCTTACAAAAGGCTGCAAAAACAGCAAGGGATTTGCATCAGAGCTATATTGGAAGCGAGCATATCCTTGTGGGACTTGTCAAGGAACGGACGGGTGTCGCGGCGAGAGTGCTTGCGGATAACGGTGTAAATGAGGTACAGCTCATCAGTATGATCAAAGAGCTGATTGCACCGGAGAGTGATGTTGCCCTTGTGGAGCGGGACGGGTATTCTCCCAGAGCAGCAAAAATTTTGGAGGAAAGCCATACTTTGGCACATAAATATAAGAATGTGCTCACAGGAACGGAGCACATTCTTTTAGCGATTATCAGAGAAGGAGAAAATGTCGGACTACGGCTTTTGAATACCATCGGAATTAATGTACAGAAATTGTATATGGATACGCTGATTGCAATGGGCGAGGACATTAATCATCACAAAGATGATCTGAATAAAAACAAGAGAAAGAAAAGTGGCGTGACACAGACCTTAAATCAATACAGCAGGGATTTGACGCAGCTTGCGCGCGACGGAAAGTTAGACCCCGTTATTGGCAGAGAAATCGAGATTTTGCGCGTGGTGCAGATTTTGTCAAGGCGCACGAAAAACAATCCGTGTCTGATTGGAGAACCGGGCGTCGGAAAAACGGCAATCGCGGAGGGACTTGCGCTTCGCATTGTAAACGGTGACGTTCCCGATACAGTAAAAAATAAGCGCGTTGTGACGCTTGACCTTGCCGGTATGGTAGCAGGTTCAAAGTACAGGGGCGAGTTTGAGGAGCGCATTAAAAAGGTTATCAAAGAGGTCATCGAGGCGGGAAATATTTATCTTTTCCTTGATGAGATACACACATTAATTGGCGCGGGCGGCGCGGAGGGTGCGATTGACGCGTCAAATATTTTAAAGCCGTCGCTCTCAAGAGGAGAGATACAGCTGATCGGCGCGACGACGGTTGCCGAGTACCGTAAATATATTGAGAAGGATGCGGCGTTAGAGCGCAGATTCCAGCCGGTGATGGTGGAGGAGCCGACAGAGAGCGAGGCTGTGGAAATCCTGGAGGGAATCGCGCACAAATATGCGCAGCATCATCAGGTGACGATCACGCATGATGCGCTTGAGGCTGCCGTGAAGCTTTCGGATCGTTATATTAACGACAGAAATCTGCCGGATAAGGCGATTGATCTGATTGATGAGGCATCTGCCGCAATTCGGTTAAAGAACATGCACCTGCCCGATACGTTCAAGGAGATGACGCAGCAGATCAAAAAGCTGGATCTGCAGATTGAGCGTTCTATCCGAATGGAGGCGTACACACAGGCAGCGGAGCTTCGACAGAAACAGGATGAACTGATTAAGAAATACGATAAAGCGTACAACCGCTATGAGAAGACACAGGCGGAGAAAAATCTTGTGGTGACGGAGAATGATATTGCGGAGGTTGTTGCGAACTGGACAAAGATACCTGTTAAAAAATTAACGCAAAAAGAGAGCGAGCGGCTTTTAAAGCTCGAGAACATTCTGCACAAGCGTGTTGTGGGACAGGAGGAAGCCGTGACAGCTGTGGCGCAGACCATGAAGCGCGGGCGTGTGGGACTGCAGGACCCAAACCGTCCGATTGGATCGTTTCTGTTTTTGGGGCCTACGGGTGTCGGAAAGACGGAGCTATCAAAGGCGCTTGCGGAGGCGATGTTCGGTTCCGAAAATGCATTGATCCGCGTGGATATGTCGGAGTACATGGAGTCGCACTCCGTGTCGAAGATGGTGGGTTCACCGCCAGGATATATTGGTTTTGACGAGGGCGGACAGTTGAGTGAGAAGGTGCGCAGAAATCCGTACTCGGTCGTGCTTTTTGACGAGATTGAAAAGGCGCATCCCGATGTGTTCAATATTCTTTTACAGGTACTTGACGACGGTCACATTACTGATTCAAAGGGCAGAAAGGTAAGCTTTAAAAATACGATTCTGATCATGACATCGAATGCGGGCGCGCAGAAAATCGTCGATCCGAAGAATTTGGGATTTGCGACAGCGCGAGATGCGAACGCTGATTATCAAAAGATGAAGTCAAATGTTATGGAGGAGGTTAAACGCTTATTTAAGCCGGAGTTTATCAACCGTATCGACGAGATTATGGTGTTCCACCCGCTGACGGAAAGCGATATGAAGCAGATTATCACGTTGCTTTCCAAGAACCTCTGCGAGCGTTGTAAGGCGCAGATGGACATTGATCTGACGATTTCGGGGACGTTGAAAGAATATCTTGTAAAGAAGCATTCCGACTTGAAAATGGGCGCAAGACCGTTAAAGCGCGCGATACAAAATGTCGTGGAAAACGAGCTTGCGACGGCAATCCTTGAGGGCAGGGTAAAGAGCGGCGACGTGGTTTTGGCGAGCGTGCGAAATGACAAAATTTCCTTTACGGTTAAGGGGCCTAAGGCGGTTGCAAATTAAAAAAAAATAGGTTATGATAAAAGTAACCAAAGGATTAATATTTATTGTTTTAGGAGGACAAAAGAAATGGCAGCAGTTACGGAATTACTACGTTCAGAGAGTAATGGGAGCATCAGCTTTGGCAATCACGAGCTTTCGGCAAAAGCAAAGCTTGAGGATTACAAACACGCGGGAGATACGTATAAAGTAAAGACGTATCAGGAGATCACAAGGCTGGAGAAAAACGGATTGTTTTTATATGAATCTGTTCCCGGAACATCAGTCCATGACTTTTGCAGGGAGGGAGATAATCTCTCATTTACCGCAGAAGGAGCACAGGACGCGCAGATTACGATTGGTGTGGACGAGAACGCGGAGTACGAAGTAATTGTGGCAGGAGAGAGCGCGGGGATTATGAAAACCAACCTTTCCGGCAAGCTCAGTGTGAGCGTGGAACTTGAGGGCGCGGGAGCAGTCGAAGTAAAGATTGTTAAGAAATAAATCATGAAGATAAGCGAAATATCTCCTCTGTGCGTGAAACGACGAGGAGATATTTTTTCTGTATACGGATAGTTTGCAAAGCGGAAGGAGAATTTTGTTGGAATGGCTAAAAAGATAACAACTGTTTTTTTCTGCCAGGAGTGTGGGCACGAATCGTCAAAATGGCTTGGTCAGTGTCCGGCATGTAAAAAGTGGAATACGCTTGTCGAGGAAAAAGTACAGGTGACGGGGAGCGGTATGGGCGGCGCGTCAAAGACGGCTGCCGTAAAGGAGGCACGTGAGCCTGTTCATATCGGGGCGATTTCCCTAAATAACGGAGAGCGGATTACGACGGGCATCGAGGAGCTTGACAGGGTGCTTGGCGGTGGTATTATGCAAGGCTCATTAATCCTTGTGGGCGGCGACCCCGGTATCGGAAAATCGACGCTTTTGCTGCAAACGTGCAGACATCTTTCTCTCTCGGGAAGACGTGTGCTGTATATATCGGGTGAGGAGTCGCTTAAGCAGATTAAGCTGCGCGCAATGCGTATCGGTGAGTTTCGTGACGATATGCTGCTTTTATGCGAAACAAACTTAAGTCTGATCGAGGATGCGATAAGGCGTACCAGTCCGGAGGTGGTGATCATCGACTCGATACAGACTATGTATCAAGAGGAGGTATCATCGTCCCCCGGAAGCGTGTCTCAGGTGCGGGAAGCGACTAATGTGTTTCTGCAGCTTGCAAAAGGTCTTGGGATTTCAATCTTTATCGTTGGTCATGTGACGAAGGAGGGAACTGTGGCGGGACCACGAGTGCTCGAACACATGGTTGATACCGTGCTTTACTTTGAGGGGGATCGGTATGCGTCTTATCGCATCCTGCGCGGCGTGAAAAACAGGTTTGGTTCCACGAATGAAATTGGTGTGTTCGAGATGCGCAGAGAGGGGCTTGTCGAGGTGGAGAATCCGTCGGAGTACATGCTCAGCGGAAAACCTGTCGGTGCAAGCGGTTCCGTGGTGGTCTGCTCGGTTGAGGGGACACGTCCGATTTTAATTGAAATACAGGCGCTTGTGTGTCATACAAATTTTGGAATCCCACGCCGTCAGACAACGGGAACGGATTTTAACAGGGTGAATCTGCTAATGGCAGTGCTGGAAAAGCGCCTTGGACTCCAGATTGGCGACTGTGACGCATACGTTAATATCGCGGGCGGTATGAAGGTGAACGAACCTGCACTGGATCTGGGAATTATCATGGCGATTGTTTCGAGCTTTAAAAACAGGGCGGTTGACGAGAAAACGCTTGTGTTCGGCGAGGTCGGACTAAGCGGCGAGGTGCGTGCAGTCACAATGGCGGGGCAGCGCGTCTTGGAAGCAAAAAAGCTGGGGTATGATACGGTGATCATGCCGAGGGTGAACCTTGAAGGCATGGAGCCTGTAAAGGGGATCAAAGTAATCGGTGTGGGCGGCATCGGTGAAGCGATTGATTTGATTTGACAGGGTGGAAAGGAGTATCGTGATGAAAACGGAAAAGACAGAGATTAAGGAGCTTATGGACTTTCTCGACAATTCCCTTACGTGCTATCATGCCGTGCGGGAAGTTGAAAAAACACTTAAGGAGGCGGGTTTTACAAGTCTTAGCGAGTGTGATGTGTGGACGCTTGAGGGCGGACGGGGTTATTATGTGATACGAAACGCTTCGTCTTTGATTGCGTTTCGTGTGCCGTCGTGCGGTGTGGAGGAAATCGAGGGATTTCACATCTTTGCGGCACATTCGGACTCGCCTGCGTTAAAGTTGAAGGAATGTCCCGAAATGACAAAAGAGGGAGTGTATGTGAGTCTCAATACAGAAAAATACGGTGGAATGATTCTGTCTACATGGCTTGACAGACCTTTAACGATCGCGGGCAGAGTGTGCGTGGAGGAGGACGGCGCAATTGTGTCCTATGTTGTAACATTGAAGGAGAATACTTGCTTGATTCCAAATCTTGCAATCCATATGAACCGCGATATGAATAAAGGAGTAGAACTTAATCCGCAGACGGACATGCTGCCGCTTTTGATGATGAAAGAAGAAGGAGAAGAAGCAATAGCAAGTGTTAAGGGTATGGCAGCAGAGGCGTTGAATGCGTGTTATGGCAAACAGTTTTGCGTCGATGATATTCTTTCCTTTGACTTGTTTGCGGAAAACAGTCAGAAGGCGGTAACTGCCGGCGCAAATGATGAGTTTATCATGTCTGCACGATATGATGATTTATCGTGTGTTTTTGCAGGGACAAAAGCGATGCTGGAGACACAAAACGACAGGTATATCAACGTGCTTGCTGTATTTGACAATGAGGAGGTCGGAAGTCTTACAAGACAGGGAGCAGACTCAACCTTTTTGAAGGATACGCTTGAAGCTGTCAGCGACGGACTTATGGTTTCACATGCGACTTATCGGACATGGAAGGCAAAAAGCTTTCTTTTGAGCGCGGACAATGCGCACGCTTGTCACCCCAATCAGCCGGCAAAGGCAGACCCTGTAAACAGACCGCGTCTAAACGGTGGGATTGTGCTGAAATATCACGGCGGTCAAAAATATGCGACAGATGCGTACTCGGCGGCAGTTGTAAAAAAACTATGCAAGGACAAGGAGATCCCTTGCCAGATTTATACGAATCGTTCTGATATTGTCGGCGGCTCGACGCTCGGAAATCTCTTGATGGCACAGGTATCCATGCCCGCAGCGGACGTGGGGCTTGCGCAGTTTGCGATGCATTCTGCCTATGAAACAGGCGGAGCCGAGGACATTTCGTATATGACAGGGCTTGCAAAGGCATTTTATGAGATGTAAAGAATGATTGAATAAAAAGAACAAGTTCTTCATAGATTTGAAGAACTTGTTCTTTTTTAGCAGGGGCAGAAGGAATCGAACCCTCGTTGACGGTTTTGGAGACCGCTGTTCTACCGCTGAACTATGCCCCTTTATTCAGTTTATGTTATATGTTTACGCTTCATCAACGAATAATATTATAGCATAGACTGATATAAGAATGCAAGCTAAAAATGATTTTTTATTATTTGTTCAAAACATTACTTGTTTTTGTTTGCGGCAGCCTTGAGCTGATGCTGTACAACATATCTTCTGACAGTTTTCTCTGTGTGCGTAAACATGACATACATGATTTCATCAAGTTCCATACCCGCTTCAAAAGCATTTTTCAGCGCGGCGTCGAGTCCAGAAGATGAAAGTGCGGCGTCAAAGTTATTGGCAGCCTGATTCAAGGTTGATCTGTCATCGTTAAAAACGCTCATAAGTGTGCTCCTTTCCATTTTTTCCAACAGTCTTATTATATCAACACAAGTCTTTTCAGTCAATAGCACAAACAAAAACGTTTGTGTTTGTGTACACACAAAAAATGTTTGTGTGGGAAACTTGAATTGACACGTTTTTTTGAATAGCGTATAATAAGACATATAACTGTACATAAAGGAGGCAGAATATGTCGGGGTTTGACAAGGACGAGTTTTACATCAAAGTGATGTCGTTATATCCGTTGGCGAAAGAAAATAATTATGTATTGAAGCTTGACGAGGAACAGGTACGAGAACTGAAAGAGATTTATATTAATCTGTATATTCCGATTGAAAATCTCGGGCATTATGATGATGAAAAGCTGATGAAAAAACTGATGACAGCGATTGTTTCCATTTGTACACTGGATAAGGATGCTATGAACAACAGAGGCGATATTATTCACCTTGTAAATTCGGTAAACTATGACGGAAGGAATCTCTATCTGCGTTTTTCAAAGATTTCGGCTGTCAAGCTGCGACGCCTTGAGATTGGAAAATCGCAGAAGCAGGTTGCCGATTTGATGGGGTATAATGTGTCTGCGGTCAGAAACTGCGAGGAGTATTATTGCGATCTGTCAAGACAGCCGGATACCCTTGTAACGAAACTTGCCAAGGCGCTTGAGTGCGACATAGAAACACTTATGAATTAATAGGAGGGAAGTGCATGAGCGGATATGTATTTAGCAGTATGGAAATTGATGCAATCGGGGAAATCTCAAACATATGTTTAGGCAATTCGGCAACAACGTTGGGAATGCTGTTGCGGCTTCCGGTAGATATTACACCGCCACAGGTATCGATTGTTGAAAAGAGCGAGTATACCAAGAATGTTTCCAGCAAAAAGGTATTTGTGAAAGTAAATTATGTGTTGGGAATAGAGGGCTGTAGTATTTTGATGCTTGAGGAGCAGGATGCGAAGATTATTGCAGATCTCATGGTGGGCAGCGACGGACGCGGCAGTTTTGCGCAGATGGAACTGGGTGAGATGCATATCAGCGCGGTTTCCGAGGCGATGAATCAGATGATGGGCGCAGCGGCAACATCCATGAGCCTGATGCTTGAGCGGAGAACGGATATTTCGACGCCGGAAACAAAGCACATGGAAGATGGCGAATACTTGGCGTGTGAGTTTCCGAATGACGACAGATTCGTGAAGGTGAAATTCCAGATGAAGATTGGCGATCTGATCGACAGTCCGGTCGTACAGCTGTATCCGCATGATTTGGGCAAGGCAATCAGTGATCTGTTCCTGATCAAGAAAGCAAAAGAAAAGCAGTGATCCATGCGCACAGTGAGAAAAAACCAGATAAAAACCATCTATAAATTTACATACAGTTTTCTGAGGAAAATAAGATATGATCATGTATCTTCGTTTGCGGGTCATGCGGCATTATTTCTGTTAATGTCGCTTTTTCCCATGGTTTTGTTTTGTGTGTCGATGTTTCAATATCTGCCAATTCATTCGGACGTTTTTTCATCCTATATTTTAACTGTGATGCCGGAGGGGCTTACGCCGCTTTTCGAGCAGGTTTTACAGGAAGCATATAAAGAAAGCACTACAATAATGGTAAAATCGGTTACCATGCTTGTAATGCTTTTTTGTGCGTCCAAGGGTGTCTATGCTATGATGATCGGTATCAATGCGGTGTATGGGATTCGTGAAACGAGAAATATTTTTGTCATTTATTTTCTTGCAATTATATATGTGATTGGATTATTTGCCATGCTTGGTCTGATGATGGTGCTGATCGTGCTTGGCAATAACCTGTTTCACGGGCTCATTCATTTTTTTCCAGTGCTGGAAACGTTTCGTGGTCTGTTCCAATATGGAAAGTATTTGTGTATGTTGGTGCTGCTGATGATCTTTTTTCTCACGCTTTATATGACTATGCCAAACAGAAAGTCAAAGCTGCGCTACGAACTTCCGGGGGCAGTGTTCTCAACGGTGGCGTGGCTTGCGTTTTCATGGGTGTTTTCTTTTTATATCAGCCATTTTGCAAATTTTTCGTTGACATATGGAAGTCTTGCCACGATTATTATTTTCATTTACTGGATGTACGGCTCGATGAATATTGTGTTCATCGGCGGTGAGATCAATGTGGTACTTAGAACCTTTGTAGAGTATGGTTACAACTATAAAAATGTGTACGAGTATTATAAGGACGAGTATGAAGACGATCTGCTCAAAGGGAATGTTTTTGAGCTGCTCAAAGGAAATGTCTTTGCACTCTTTACTCGCTGGTAATAATGACGTATGCAGAAGAAATATAGGCGTCTTCACCATTGTAAGTAATATGCGTCCAGCCGATATCAAGGACCTCCACAATATCAAACTCAGTCCCGGCGTCAACCGTTTCGAGCACCTTTCCGTCCTCCGTGGGAGCGTTTCGGATATTTACTCTCGTAAATGTCTTTCCGCGCATCTGTACAGCAGACGTGTCTTCTTCCGGAGTGGTGGTGGGGCTGTCCACATCAGGTAACTGGGGCGCGTCATTGTTTGTCGTCGTTACGGTGCCTGTGAGATCGAAATCGTTGGGGCTTTCCGTGATAATAGCGGATTCGGAATCCGCCGTTTCAATATAGCGCGGTCTTCTTACGATACAAAAGATCAAAAAGCAGATGGAAATGCACAAAACGACAATGATTCCCATAAGTATATTGCTGATGGTTGTTTTTTTCATAGTCCTTCTCCTTTCACGCGTAAGCTGCAAACGGATTATCAGATATAATGGAAGTATAGCGTATGATTTCAAAAATGGCAAGAAATTGCATTATATATAATAATATTGTAATAAATTCGCAAAAAAAGACAACGGTGTTGACAAGATATTGGATTTTTGATAGAATAGCATTTGGTAACGACAGTTTTCTGTCGCTCATCGGCTGCTATAGCACAGTCGGTAGTGCGTCGCATTGGTAGTGCGGAGGTCACGGGTCCGATTCCCGTTAGCAGCTTAAAAAAAGCCTGGATTTTCCAGGCTTTTTTGTATATGAACATTCAAATGAAATGCGTTGATGAATAACCTTAATCCGTGTCAGATGCCGGAAGCGGAGCTGCTGCTTCTGGTGCAGCTGCAGCGGCGGGATTTGCCCTTAACTGCATCTCAAGAATCTGCTGTTGTAAAAGCTCCTGAGAATTTGGCAGTGCAAAGAATGCTGCATTATGCGGACACATCTGTGTCGTATCGGCTGCATCGAGCGCGGATTCCTCCGCAGTAAGCGCGCTTGCAAGATAATTGTCCTGAAGTCTTGCGGGAATGGTTTCGACGATGGATGCATTCTTAAATGGACATTCGTCTGTGGCAGTCAACCCCGAATAAGAACAAACGTTCGAAAATGAGTGCACATCACAATAGCCTGTAGGAACAGTACCCTCTGCAAAGTATTCCGTGCTGATGCAGCCGTCGCAGACACCAGCAATAGGAAGTCTGCCCGATTTTGAGCATATCCTTGCCGATACAATGCCGCCTGCCATAGGGAACGCTTTATATTCCAGGTTTTCGTGTATCTTTGACATGACCGCTCTCCACATTTTTTTGGAGAGATTTTTTTCTGCCGATGAGGTCATGTTGACATTATTATCGTAGCCGGTCCAAGTCGTAGCCGTATAATAGGGTGTGAAACCAGAAAACCACACATCTTTGTAGTCGGAGGTTGTACCTGTCTTTCCGGCAATCGCCATGTTTCCAAAGTTTACGGAGCCGCCTGTACCAGACGTAACAACATCGACCATTGCGCTTGTCAGCAGCCATGCGGTAGATTCTTTGATAACCTGTCTGGATTCGGCAGAAGTATTGTCAATCAGTATATTGCCGTCATGATCGACAATTTTTGTATACAATTTTGGTTTTATATACATGCCCTTGTTAGCAATCGTCGCATATGCGGCGTTTAATTCCATATTGGTAACGCCGTCTGTGATACCGCCGAGCGCAAGGGGCTGACCGATATCGGAAAGGATTGTTCCATCCGGAGCCACGCGTTTCTCAACAAGTGTTGAAAAACCAAAGTTCTGCAGATAATCAAAACCAAGCTGTGGCGAAACCTGTGTGAGGGTTTTTACGGCAACAATATTTGCGGACTGCGCGATACCGTAGCGCAGACTTAAAATCCCTCTGTAGGAACTGCCCCACCAGTTTCTGACGGGACGACCGGTTGCGTAGTTGTAAGGCGCGTCGTTTTGCACATCCGCAAGTGTAAGCCCCGCACTGTCGAGGGCTGGTGCATAAGTGGAGACGACCTTAAAGGTAGAACCCGGCTGACGTGTCGTGTTGGAAGCGCGGTTTAAGGTACGGCTTGCGGTTTTTGTTCCGCGTCCGCCGACCATCGCAACGACATATCCTGTCGAATGGTCTTCCACGGTAATGGAAACCTGTGGCTGCGGTGTGAGTGTTATGCGTTCGCCGTCAACTTTGTCACCGTTTGCCATCACTTCAGCCTTATAGTTTTCGATTGCCTCGTATGCGTCTTCTGGTGAGTTGTAAAGAAGATCAAACGATGCATTAAACTGTCTGTAATAGCTGCGGTACATTTCCGTGCTGTGATTTTCTTTTTCCCCGTTTGCTTTTTCAATCGTAAGGACGTAGTTTAAGTACCATTTGGTGTTTTCCGGATAGTTTTCTTCGTTTCCGTATACTTCGTCACAGATCGCCTGAATATCGGGATCCTGTGTGGTGTAGATGCTTAAACCGCCGCTATATAAGAGTTTGTATGCCTGTGTTTCGTTAAACCCTTTTATTTCCATGAGGTCGTCCAACACCTGTTCCGTCACTTCGTCTACAAAATATGTATAGACTGAATTTGCCTCGTTTTCTTCGTTTACGGCGGCGATTCGACTGTATACATCATCGGCAATCGCCTCATTGTATTCCTCTTCTGATATATAGCCCTGTTCTTTCATATCATTCAGCACTTTTTTCCGTCTTTTTACATTTTCTTCGGGGTGCGTGATCGGGTTGTATTTTGACGGATTTTGTGTGATTGCAGCGATAACGGCACACTCAGAAAGTGTAAGCTGATATGTCTGCTTGTTAAAGTAACGCAGCGATGCAGATTTTACGCCGAGGGTATTCTGACCGAGATTGATCGTGTTCATGTAAATCTCGAGAATTTTCTCCTTGGACATTTTCTTTTCCAGTTCCATCGCAAGATACTGTTCCTGTATTTTTCGTCTGATTTTTTGAATGGTGTTTTCATTTTCCCAGTTGTCAAATACATTGTTTTTGATAAGCTGCTGTGTGATAGTTGACGCACCCTGCGTAGAATCTCCTTTTGTTCTGATAAATTCACGGCCTGCACGCACGATACCTTTTAGGTCGATTCCGTTATGAGAATAAAAACGCTGGTCCTCAACCGCAACGAATGCCTCTGCGAGATGTTGTGGAATCTTTGTCATATCCTCGTAGCTTCTGTTTGAGTTTGCGGCAACAAGCTTGGTGAGTTCCTTTCCTTTGGCATCATAGACAACGGTTGCATAACCTGTCGGAAGAACTGATGCGGGGTCGATATCGGGCACGGACGAGAGAATTCCCTTAAACATGCCAAGGCCAAGACAGATTCCAACGACTGCTGTGGAGAGCATCGCAATCAGTACAAGTTTTAAGGCTGTCACTACAACCATTTTTTTCAGTTTTATTTTTTTTGAAGTCAGGGATTTCTGGATTTTGGAAATTCCTTTTTTCCCATAGTTCATCGAGTCACCTCCAAATTATGCATCATAGATTCTATTCATTATAACAAATTTTGGCATTGAAATAAAGGTTTTTTTTCATTATAGCCGTAGGACTTACTTTTTATACAGATGTATGATATGATAAGACGAAAGGATTTTATGATACAGGAGCGTATTCGAATGGCGGAAAAAACGGAATATGATGACTTTCTCCTGCTTGTAAAGGGCGCGGAGGCGGAGCTTACAGAGAAAAAATCGCGGTTTATCGCGACGGTTCGCCCTGTCGCGAGCGAGGAGGAGGCAACAGCGTTTATCGATGAGATGAAAAAGAAGTATTACGATGCAAGGCATAACTGTTCTGCATTTGTGATTGGAAGCAAGGCGGAGCTAACCAGAAGCAGTGACGACGGAGAGCCGAGCGGTACGGCGGGACGTCCGATGCTGGAGGTTCTCCTGGGCAGTGGTATCAGAAATATCGCGGTGGTGGTTACCAGATATTTTGGCGGAACGCTGTTAGGCACGGGTGGGTTAGTCAGAGCTTACTCGGGCGTTGTAAAGGAGGCACTTTCGCTGTGTGAAACGGCGAGGCAGCATTTTGGCGTGAAGTTAAGGATAAAGACCGATTATAACGGTGTCGGAAAGATACAGTATCTGCTTGCGAGCAAAAAGATTGACGTGATTGACAGTGCGTATGCGGCGGACGTGGAAATGACGGTCATAGCCCCAATCGAGGAGTATGACCGTCTTTGTAAGGAGATTACGGAGGCGACAAGCGCGCGTGCTTGTTTGGAAGAGGTAGAGCGGCTTTATTATATGCAGTAAAACGGTGTTACGGCTCCGAAATGCGGCTTACCCCAACGAAGATTTCGGATATTTTATACCATGTCGGATAGTCCACAATACCGGTTGCGGGAAGTCCGAAAATGCGCTGGAAGGTGCGGACTGCATCAGCGGTAGCGCTGCCGAAAATACCGTCTGTTGTGATTTTAGGAAGGGCAGGGTAGTTCTGCGCAATGCGGTTTAGCTGCTCCTGCATCTGCTGTACTTTCTGTCCGGACGAGCCGATGGTCAAGTCGTATCCCGGCCATGACGAGGGAACGCCCGAAACGTATGAAGTGGAGTTGATATACATGTCGCTTCCATAGTAATAGTGGATAATCTCAATCGGCGTGTAACCCTGATCGCCAAGGTACTTGCTGCCCCACTGGGAAAGCCCCTTGCATGTGGTGCGGTTGCCGTCACAGTATGAGGTAAATATCGGCTGGCGGACTCCCGGGCGCGAGAGGTAGTTTGAGAAGATGGAGTCCACAATACGGCTCACATTTTCGTAGATATTTCTGCCGCGTATCCATTTCTGGTCGTAAGCGGTGGAAGAGGTGATGGTGAAGTTATAGCCCTGGTTCCGGTACCTCGAAACCACCACTGATTGAGGGTTGCAGAGATATTGTGTTGGACAAGCTGGTTATTGAAAGGAAAGGGAAAAAAGGTTATGAAATAAGCCGCGAGTAGATGTGATTTATTGATTATGATAATCGATAGGAAGAAGGCAGTCATAGAGTATCATGCAACTTTAGGTGAGCGATTAGAGGATCAGCTTAAAGCTGTTGAATGGGCGAGAGCGGAGCAGAAAAGGATATTGAAAGAAAAAGGGGAATGTTTGTCAAAAGAGCTCAGAGAAGATGATACTATTCATTTATGTATCTTTTGTTCTACATTGTTCTTAAAACTACTTGCAATGTTATAGAAATTGTCTGTTTGGGTAGAGGGCAAGGAGTATTCCGGAAATTTGGGGTACTCCTGTTTTATTGTATAAGAAATTGAGGTAGTGTAGTGAAAGATAGGGAGAATGAGCAGTATTCTCTTAATGTATATGTGTTGATACACGTTATTTTTGAGAGGAGGAATGGGTTTGTACAATTATAGAAGAAATGCGTTAGGCTGACTAATATTACCGTTGGTATTTTTGTTAAATAAAAATAGTAAAATATAAGTTACTAAGATTAATGA
>JAIEDW010000345.1 GCA_029067805.1 Lachnospiraceae bacterium | reverse complement strand
CGATTGCAGCTATTTCCAGTTTGACAGGGAATATGAGAAGGAATGGTCTGAGGAAGAGTGAGGAGGATCGGAAGATGGCGCTTTGTAAATGTATACGCTGTCCGCGGCAGGGGCAATTTGTAGTGGGAAGATATTATGATTGGTTATATGCAGTGAGGGAAAAAGATTATTGGAATAAGGGGCGTTCTGTGAAAGATGAACAGGAAGAGAGATATAAATTTTCCCTGACAGAGTATTTGTCCTGTTTTAAAGATATTGAAGCCGACGATTTAGCTATGGGCATTTTTATTGACAGGAAAAAGGAGTTGATCTTTGTCCCTGATTTTAAATATGAGGCAGGTTACCGTGTCTCGCTGGATTGTTTTGAGCAATTGCCATTTTCTTATGAGGCAGTGGAAGTGGGTAAGACTTTCTTGGCAGTATGGGAGAAATATCGGGAGCACCCGGTTGTCAGTGCGGAGGAAAGGGAGCGCGCAACGCCTTATTATAAGATAGTTACAAAGGGGAAAGGATTCAGGTTTTTTTCGGAAAGGCACTGGATGATAAGTGTCACATTTATTACGTCTGAAAATGAGATTATCTTTACATATTGGTATCGGAAAAAGGGCGGGGCATTCGGACTTGATACTACAGACCGGCATATAAAACGGCTCATAAAACTGTCGACGGACAATGAGACGATAGGGAATACTATACTTGATATATTCAAGGAAGCGGGAGTGCCGTGATGTATCCGATATGGAGAAAATGCTCTTCGAGGCAGATGTAGCTGTGGCAAGTTTGAGAAACGGTTTTCTGTTCAGAAATAAACAAAAAAAGAAGCGTGATTTTTACTCACACTTCATTATATAGTTTAGCACAGAATAAAATAAAAGTCTATCATTTTTTTTGCTTTTCGGTAGAATTATTATTACAGAATGTTCTGTATAATAATCATACGAAAAGAGGGTACGCATATGAACCAAGACGGGAAAAGAGAAGTCGAAGGAATATCCGAAAAAGCAGAAAATGAGTATCTTGAAAAAACGCTTGCCATCGTTCGTGACAATGTGGAAAGCTATGGCAAAGAAGTTGCTCGGATGAGTGTGGACATTGATGAAATGCTGGCACACTATCACGACAATGATACGGAAGTATATACAATACTGAACAATACAATCACACTCCGTGATCACATGAAACGTGCATTGGAAAGAAATGCAAAAGCCGAAGCAAAACCTTATTTCGGCAGAATTGTATTTCAGGATGAATCCTTAAACAAAGAGGAATCTATCTATATTGGAAAAGGCGGTATTTCAAAAGATACGACGCATTGGATGGTGGTTGACTGGCGTGCGCCCGTTGCCAATGTCTATTACGAAAACGGACTTGGAAAATGCAGTTATTCTGCCCCGGAAGGAAAGCAGATTGACATTGATCTGAAATTAAAAC
>JAIEDW010000344.1 GCA_029067805.1 Lachnospiraceae bacterium | reverse complement strand
AATTTTGTGTCAAGGACAGACAGCGCTGTGCGAAATATGTACTATATCGGATACACGTCATCGATTGCGGGAGCGGAAGGCGACACAACCGTGTTTGATTATATGAATTGGTGCTACGGCGCGGAGGACTCGGATACAGA
Organism: Lachnospiraceae bacterium; assembly: GCA_029067805.1. Lineage (GTDB taxonomy): Bacteria > Bacillota > Clostridia > Lachnospirales > Lachnospiraceae > COE1. The sequence continues at coordinate 2,071 of JAIEDW010000344.1, read as the reverse complement.
CACGATTGAATATCCCGTGGGATATTTTTTCAGCGGGGACAATGAGGACACGGATTATGTTATAACGGCATCGACGGAACAGATTGGCAGACAGCTCTATGCGCAGTATCCGTCACAGGAGGTCATGCAGAGAACCGTTGTAATGCGTTATTTTGATGAGGACGCAAGCAAATTGATCAACCGTATGTGGATTAATGTCCGCTGCTTTGACATCAAAGATGTTCCGGTCGCCGTGTGGATTGTTGTATTGTTTGTCATTTTGGCGCTGCTGGGGAAAAGAGCGCTTGGCGGCAAAACAAGATAAAATAGGTAAGAGATGGGAGAAAAGCGTATGTCGAATATAGATCAGAGCAAAATCAGAAATTTTTGTATTGTGGCGCACATAGACCATGGAAAGTCCACGCTTGCGGACCGCATTATCGAAAAGACAGGACTTTTGACAAGTCGTGAGATGCAGGCGCAGGTGCTCGACAATATGGATTTGGAGCGGGAGAGAGGCATCACCATTAAGGCGCAGACGGTGCGTACTGTCTACAAGGCACAGGACGGAAATGAATATATTTTGAACCTGATTGACACGCCGGGACATGTTGACTTTAACTATGAGGTGAGCCGTTCGCTTGCAGCGTGCGACGGCGCGATTTTGGTGGTGGATGCGGCACAGGGAATTGAGGCGCAGACGCTTGCTAATGTTTATCTGGCACTGGACCATGATTTGGATGTATTCCCCGTGATTAATAAAATTGATCTTCCGAGTGCGCGCCCCGACTGGGTAAAGAACGAGATTGAGAATGTAATTGGCATTGAGGCGCAAGACGCGCCCCTGATTTCGGCAAAAAATGGTGTGGGAATCGAGGAGGTGCTTGAGGCGATTGTGGCGAAAATCCCTGCACCGAGCGGAAAACGGGAAAATCCGCTGCAGGCGCTTATCTTTGACTCGATTTATGATTCTTATAAGGGTGTTATCGTGTTCTGCCGCATTATGGAAGGAACGGTTTCTAAGGGCACGAAAATTAAGATGATGGCTACGGGAGCAACGGCTGACGTGGTGGAAGTAGGTTATTTTGGCGCGGGACAGTTTATTCCGTGCGAAGAACTCTCTGCGGGCATGGTAGGGTATCTTACGGCATCCATCAAAAACGTGAAGGATACGGCGGTAGGCGATACTGTTACGAATGCCGAAAACCCGTGTGCGGAGCCGCTTCCCGGATACAAAAAAGTGCTTTCCATGGTTTACTGCGGTATGTATCCGGCGGACAGTGCAAAATATCCGGATTTGCGTGATGCTTTGGAAAAATTGCAGCTTAACGATGCGTCGCTGTTTTATGAGCCAGAAACGTCGGTAGCATTGGGATTTGGGTTTCGATGCGGATTTTTGGGACTGCTGCATCTTGAAATCATTCAGGAGCGGTTAGAGCGTGAGTATAATCTGGACCTTGTCACAACCGCACCAGGTGTTATTTATAAAGTGTATAAGACAAACGGCGAGGTAATTGAGCTGACTAATCCTTCAAATCTTCCCGACCCGTCGGAAATCGACTATATGGAGGAGCCGATCGTGACAGCGGAAATCATGGTAACGACAGAGTTTATTGGCTCGATCATGGAGCTTTGTCAGGAGCGGCGTGGACGTTATCTTGGCATGGATTATGTGGAGGAAACAAGGGCGCTTTTAAAATACGAGCTGCCATTAAATGAGATTATCTATGACTTTTTTGACGCGCTTAAATCGCGTTCGAGAGGCTATGCGTCCTTTGACTATGACATTAAGGGCTACGAACAGGCGCCGCTGGTAAAACTTGATATCTTGATCAATAAGGAGGAGGTTGACGCGCTTTCGTTTATTGTGCACAGGGATTCGGCGTATGAGCGCGGCAGAAAGATGTGCGAAAAGTTAAAAGACGAGATACCGCGTCATCTGTTCGAGATACCGATTCAGGCGGCAGTCGGCGGAAAAGTTATCGCCAGGGAAACGGTAAAGGCGATGCGAAAGGACGTGCTTGCCAAGTGCTATGGCGGCGATATCACTGGTAAGAAAAAGCTTCTCGAAAATCAAAAAGAGTGCAAAAAG
>JAIEDW010000343.1 GCA_029067805.1 Lachnospiraceae bacterium | reverse complement strand
GAAGTATCCGGGATTTGTCAGGGCGGGAGCCTCTTATGTCGTGAACCTCGCTTTTGTGAGGAAGATTTCCGGAAATACTTTGGAAATGTTTAACGGCGTTATAATTTCTATTCCGAGAAGGAGCGGAGAAGAAGTGCAGAAAAAATATATGGATTTCTGCCGGAAGGAGGCGTTGAAATGAGCGGATTATACCAGCTTCCGGGAGTGTTCCTTACGGCGCTGTGTCATGTGATCGTGATCTATTATGTGGCAGAACACAGATATTTCAGGAAGAAATTTTTGCTTTATAGCTGTATATTTATTCTCGGTTTTGTTAGTATATGCAGTTTTGGATTAGCAGCAGGGGGAATGACTGCCCTTTTCGCATATATGGGAATAGCAGTGGAATTGTTTCTCTATTCCTGCATTGTTTCAAAGGACGGTTTTTCCAAAAAGTGCTTTCTGTTTATCACTTACTTCTGCTTATTTACTATTTTAGATAATATGTTGAAACTGACGGTCAGATTATCTCTGTCACAGATTTCTGAAGAGGCAGGATATTATGTGGCGATCGTGTTGCGCAGTATGGTATTACTGCTGGCGGCGGTTCTGTATAAGAAGTATGCGGCAGTAATCTTACGCTCTCTGACAGATAGCGGTAAAAGATGGTGGAATCTGGCGCTTATCGCCCTATTGTTCTATCTGTTACAGGCTGCAGTGGCTGTTTTGAATGCAGGAAATTTCATACCGGATGTGCATCTGCTTTTGGCGTTTGCTGCGATCAGCTTTCTTATGTGCGCGGTATATGGCGTTGTCTTCAGCAACGTCAGTTACATGAAAAAGGATACGGAGGCGGCGCTAGTCCGCCAGAACACAGAATATCTTTCTAACCGGCTGTCTGTCCTGCAAAGGGCAGAGGAGGCAAACCGCAGGCTGCGGCATGATATGCGGCACCACATGGACGCGATCGCGGAATATGCAAAAACAGGCGACACTTCTGCCATCCTTGCCTATATCGGAGAATACGGCACTGAGATTTCGGAAGCCGCGGTGAAGAGATACTCTGAGAACCGGACTATAAACAGCATTCTTTCTGCCTATGCGGGCAAGGCAGGGGAAGGCGGCGTTTCCTTTTTGGTACGCTGTAATGTCCCGAAAGAACTAAAGATACGGGAGATCGACCTGATTGCCCTTTTGGGGAATCTGCTTGAAAATGCCCTGCACGGATGTCAGGAGTCCGGAAAAGAAAAGCAATGTATTGAAATTCATATCCGGCGGCAAGACAACAGGATGATCATTGTTTGTGATAACACCTGTTCTGATAAACTGGAGCTTTCCGATAGTCTCCCTGCGGGAAAAAGTATCGGTATTTCCAGTATCCTTTCCGTCTGCCAGAAATATGACGGCAATCTGGATTACAAGATAGAGAAGGAGGTCTGTTCCGCCTGTGCGGTCTTGAATCTGTAAGCGTGCTCTTTTCGTAAATGTGGATTGAATAAGGATTATACGTGTAAGCAATAATATATATTGTTCCGGTTTTTTATAAAAGTGCAAATATTGCACATCTTAATTGGCAATAGTGCAATATTTGCACTATTATATAAATGGAGGTGCAGTTATGGGGCGTTTAAAAGACATAAGAATGGAAAAAAAGCTAACCCAGCAACAGGTTGCTGACTTAGTTGGGATTTCATTGCGTTCATATAAATCATATGAAAATGATGAAGAAAAGGAAGGAACAATAAAGTACAATTATATAATGGAAAAACTGACAGAAGTAAATCCCATTGATGAAGAACATGGTGTTATTGAGATTGAAGATATAAAGCAAAAGTGTACATTAGTTTTTGATAAATATGATGTAGACTTCTGCTATCTGTTTGGGTCATATGCAAAAGCAAAAGCGAAACCTGCAAGTGATGTGGATTTGCTTATTTCTGCGAATGTGAAGGGATTAAAGTTTTACGGATTGGTAGAGGAAATAAGAATTGCATTGCATAAGAAAGTAGATGTTTTAGATATCAATCAATTAAAAGATAACTTAGAACTGATGCAGGAAATACTTAAGGATGGAATAAAGATATATGGATAATTTGAAAAATAATAATTACTATATTCAATAAATGAGGGCAGGAATAATTTCAACCAAATCTGCCTAAAAACCGACCAAATCTGCCTAAACCACTTTTATAAGTGGTTTTTTTGTTATAGTAAATTAGCGTTTTATGTAAATTAAAAAGACAAATATAAGCAGCTTTACCATATTTGCAGCAGGGAGCAACAGGGAGGAAGACAGATAATGGATGAACAACGTGCATGGATCAGATCAGGGAGAAAGAGAAGGTTACGTATTACAGCGGCTATACTTGCATTTTGTCTGCTGGTGACGACCTACCCGAACATATTGGAGACGATATCCGTCTTCGCGGCGGGAGCGCGTGGCGACGGCGGGGGCATGTCCATAACCGGTTTTGTGGATCTGCCGGAGGAGACAGCGCAGCAGACCGTGCTGGTGGGGACGGACATTTCCGAACTGGAACTGCCCGATACGCTGGAGGCTTATGCGACCGTGGAGGCGGAGGACAACACGGAGGACAACACGGAAGATGACAAGAAGCCCGATGACGGGGATCAGAATAAGGACGATGACGAGGACTCTGACGATTCCGATCAGAATAAAGGCGATGAAGAGGAGCCTGACGAAGGTGCGGGCGAAATCGGAGACGGCGGGGAAAACCCTGACGATGGCAATGAGACCGGAGAGGGCGAAGGTGAAAATGGCGGTGAAGAGAACCCCGCCGACGATAATGACGCGGTCGGTAACGGCAACGAGAACAACGGCGGCGAAGAGACTTCCGGTGGTGACAATGACGCGGACAGTGAAGAAGAAGTGGCTTCCGGTTTTGGCGTACAGACCGGTTCTTTTGTCATGCCCGTATATATGTCCGGGAACACTCAGGATGCCCTGATTGTAGAGACACTGACGGACAACGCAGATACCACTGGTATGACAGATACCATCACCATCGAAAATATTACATGGCAGCCCGAGCCGGAATATGACAAGGACACAGAAGGCGTCTATCTCTTCACGCCCGTTCTGCCGGAGGACTATGCGCTGGCGGATGGCGTAAGCCTGCCCAAAATCACCGTGACAGTCATGGCGGACGATACACAGGCGGAGGAACTGCGTGCGTTGATGGAACTGCTGCGTGCGTTGCCCGACCCGGAAGAATATCTCACCTATGATGAGGCGGAGGATATCATCACAGAGCATGAGGACATGATCGACGAAGAACAGCTTGAAAAAGCGCGCGAGGCGGTGGACGATTATCTGTACAAATACCCGGATGCAACCTCTACCACAACTTCCGACGCTGACAAGGCCGCACCCATGCCCGACACAATCGGCACAAACGACTACGACGCGCAGTCTGCCTCCGGCATCCATGCTCTCTCGGAGCTCCTTACCCGTCTGGAAGGTTTGGAGCATATCCGCGATACGAAGATGGACTGCCTGGACTTCGTCTGCCCCTATCACTATCCGCAGTTTGTGCAGGAACGTATGGCACAGGACGAGGTGCCGGAGCTCCTCACGCTGGAGGATCTGATAGAGGACTACGGCGTGGAGGTGCCGCAGGCTCCTGTAGCGCAGACTTATGACGACAGCACATGTATGGCTATGGCGCGTGTGTTGAGCGCAGCCTATGCCGTGCCGACGCTCCATCCGCAGACGTTGATGGTAACCACGGATAATGAGAACAATGCCCACACGGGAACAGCGGACGGGGATATTGACAGAATGATATCCAGTTTTAATTCGTTTTTAGTTGTAGACAGAGCTTATCCTATAGAGCTTGCCTTTATGCTGGATGAACTGCCCACACAGAGCGCATATCTGGCGGTCAAGGCATATAATGTGGATGAAAAAGATGGCGAGACAGATAGAGTGTATTTCAATAAATTATCTTATGACAATGAGATAGGGCGTCTTTCCGGCAGGAAAAATACATGGTCTACCACGGTGTTGGAAGTTCCCCTTGACAAGCTGGTAAAAGGAAAGAATGTCATATCCATAAAAGTTCAGGATTTTTGTGCAATTAGAGTGGATTGGATGCAGCTTGTGCTGGACGGTGGGGCTGCGGACTCCAATATGAAAGAGTTCTCACTGAAAATAAAGGATACGAGCACAAAGGACGGAAATGTGACGATACGTTCCGACGTGACGGTTAAACAGAATGGGAATACAAAGTATGCAACGGAATATACGCTGACGCAGGAATCCACGGGAAATTCAATGGATGCATACTTTGGCAGTGCTTCGGCAACAGAGACCGTAGGGCTTACCATGCCCCTTGATTCAGCCACAGGCGTTTACAGGATTACCGGAATTTTAAAAGATCCTTCTACTGAGGTGATCAAAGCAACCGACAGTATCACTTTCGGGTTTGTAACGGGCATAGGAGTCGGACCGGGAATCAGCTACACATTGACGCCGGGCACGTTCACGAATCAGAATGTGGTGATCCGGGCAAGCGCGGGGCAGATGGATGGCTGCACCAATGTGACAGTTACTCCGGCGAGTCAGACGGTCAGCAAAAACGGCAGATATAGCTTTACGGTGAGCTATCAGAAAGGTGGCAGTCAACAGTCTTATATTTATCCCGTAAAGGTGGATAATATCGATACGACGCGGCCGGTCATTACTTATACACCCATTACCGTAGAGGAGGATCTGGCATATGCAGAAGTAAAGGAGCTGTTTGAGAAGGCGCTCTCAGCCACCGATGACAAAAGGCTTGCAGAGGAACCTTTCACTTATACGCTTCCGTCGGATACCACCAATATTCCCGGAACGAAGCGTATTAGGGTGACGGCGACGGACGCTGCAGGAAATACAGATGTTGAATACTGTGACATCATCGTGACGGCGAAGCCCATCGGCCTGACGTTAGGGGAACTAAAGGCGGTCACGGGCAGTAAGGACAGCTATGCCTTGAAGGCGGTTCTTGACCATACCGGCGTGGATACGATCACGGAGACGGGGTTCGTGTGGGGCGTCATGCCGAGTCCGACCTTAGATCTAAAGAACGGGACTGTCAAGACATCTACAATCATCAAGACCAAGGGAGGAACGCTGTCTGCCAATGCCACAGGGCTGTCCTCCGGTGTGGAATACTATGCCCGCGCCTACGCGAAAGTGACAGATGCGGCGGGAAAAGCGAGCGTCGTGTACAGTGATGCCAGGAAGTTCGGTTTCGGCATACCGAATTATGGTACCTTCTCGGTGAGCGCTGTCTCCGGCTCTACCTTTACCATCACCCGCACAGGCGGCACGGACGGAAAACAGACCGTATACTACCGCACGGTCAACGGCTCCGCCATCGGCGGCACCCACTTTACCCATCTGGCAAGTTCTGTCACTTTTGCGGACGGGGAGAGCAGCAAGACGGTGTCGGTAACGGAGAAGGGTGTGACCACAGCCTATAGCGGCAACACGGCTACCAGATATTCCAATGCGGACAGGACCTACTCTTTTGAAATTTACCGGGTGGACGGCGGCGGGGAGATTAACCAGAGCAGCCGCTCTAAGACCAGGACGATGACGAAGAGCAGCAGTTATACGATGGACAGGACGGTCTACACAACCGAAAAATCAAGGACGGAGGTTGCGGATACATCAGGTAAGAACGGAAAGAGGGTTGCCGATACGAAAGGATCGCAGGGAGGAACACAGACGAATGTGAGCTTCCTGACCAATCGCTACAAGGAGACAAACTATCATACCAGCAGTTCTTTTTCGACTTATTACACAAACGCCAGCCAGAGAGCATATCTGAGTGCTACGGCGGGCGGGTGGTATTACCGCTATTCATTGAAGGCATATGAGGATGAAGACGGCTATGAGTATGCTTATTTCGGGAAAAAGGCATTACAGGATAAACACTATGGCCTTGATGGCGGTGATAAGGGAGCAGCGATCTCAGGGATAGACGGACAGCTCTGGATGTGCAACTTCCTGCAGGGCAGATGGAAGGATGCAGCAACCTATACTTTTCCGGATACCAGAACCGGAGGCGGTGAAGATTCTCATAAGCCGTATAAGAGTTCCGGGACAACAGCCAGCTATAACAGTAAGACCTATGTTGATCTGGGATTTGACGATACCTGCTATCTTTATTTCGGTGCTACCGGAGCAGACAGCGATGTCTGGTATGTGGACGGTCTGACCGGCTATGCCATTGTATATGATAAGGTGGATCCGAAAGTCTTAGGTGTTGCACCTATGGCAGGCGGCACTTATCTGCCGGGTGACCCGATTACCGTTGCGCTTGTTTTTAATGAGATCGTGGACAAGACGAATAGCGGCGATCTGAGCAAGGTTGCAATCAGCACGAATGTAGGAACGCTGACCTATGCGGGCGGTGTGGACACCAACGTGTTGTATTTTACGGGAACGGTATCATCTTCGGTAAATCTAAGCGGCAGCAGCGCCTTGAAAGTTACCGGAATTACGAATAATAGCTATATTAAGGATATGTGTAATCTGGCGGGTACAACGGCTTCGTTTACCAGCAGCAACACCAATGTTATTGTAGACGCTGCCAAACCGACAGTGACCATCACTGCAAAGACAAGCGGCAGTCTACCGAGGCATCAGGCGACGGTCACGGCGACAGGGGCGACGTCTGTTCAGTATGCATGGACACAGAGCACCGCCATGCCCGCCTACGGCTGGCAGGCGGTGACAAGCGGCACGACCCTAACGGAGAGCCGTGGTTCGGCAGGACAGACGGAGACCTGGTATCTGCATGTACTCGCCACCGCATCATCAGGGGCTTCCACCCACGAGTATAAGGCGTTTACTTTTATGCTGCCGGCGATCACCGGGGTATCCGTGCGGGCGGGAAGCACTGCGTCCACTGCGGATGTGGCGGATGTGTGGAAGTCTTATAAATATATTGTAGTGCAGTATGCGGGCACGCAGACAAGCGGCACCACGCTCACCATCGATGGACCACAGACTTCCACACAGAATATCACCGCATCGTCCGGCACGAAATATCTGTATGTGACGAAGAACGGAACCTATACAGTTACATTGAAAGACAGCTACGGCAACGTGATATCTCAGACCGTAGAGGTGAAGAAAATAGATACGGAAAAGCCCACTGTCACTTTGCGGAGCGGCAGCAGCACGGGGACGAATACCACATACAACGACTTGTCTGTTGCCGTACTTCCCGAAGATACCGGCGGCAGCGGCGTGGCGAAGGTGGAGTATGCGTGGACAAACACGACAACTACGCCGTCTTCATGGAGTACACTGACTGCCGCGGCTGACGGAAGCTATCAGACGAAGTATACTGCTACGGAGACTACGAAGACGGCGAAGTATCTTCATGTGCGGGTGACGGACGGTGCAGGGAATGTATCGACTGTGGTGCGCTCCGGACCGTATCAGATGCTCAGGAAAGCCACGGCGGCGGAGTTGCCTACGATTACCGTTACAGGCAATCCAACCGCATGGAAGCAGAGCGCAGATCTGAAATGGACGGCGAAGGCAGGAACAGGAGCAGGAGCAGGCACGATCAAGGGCGTCTATACGCCGGATTCCAATACCCCGAAGACGGAAACCACAGGCACCTGCACCGTGACGAAGAACGGAATCTATATGTTCACGGTGATGGATAGTAACGGAAATTCCGCCACGGCGGAGGTTCTTGTTACGTGGCTGGACAGCGAAGCGCCCAAACTTACCGGCATCACCGCAACAGGCGGCAAGACTGGCATGATCACGCTGACGGGCGTTACGGATGACTGCACTGTGATATTGGATGCTAAGGGAAATTACAGCAGTATCGGCGGCAGCGGTATCGCGACGCGGCAGTATCAGATGGCTGGCACAAGCGGCTGGACGACTTTTACAGGAAACAGCTTCACGGTCAGTAAAAACGGAACCTACACGGTCAAGCTTACGGACAAGGTGGGCAATGTGGGTGAGTACAGCGTGGATATGACGGACATAGACGCGACTGCGCCGAAAGTGACCTGTACGGTCAATGCAACGCCCAATGCGAATAGCGGGTGGTATACCGCATCAACAGTTCCGGTCATTCTTACCTTTGCAGATGAAGCAGGAGCGGAGGGTGGTACGCCCAGCGGTATCCAGTCGGTGCAGTATGCGCGGGTGACTGACAACACGACAAAACCCACCAGCGGACTTAGCAGTTTGGGGACTTCTGCGATCACCAGCGGTACTTATACTTATAATATTACCAGCAG